>JAOAAK010000045.1 GCA_026418905.1 Bacteroidales bacterium
CGTAAAATATATAGCTACCCCTGTAGGTATAAATGAACTCGCGAAAAATAGACCTATTTTATATCTCGATAATACAGGGCAATGGCTCTATATTTCCCACGAGACTCAGATGGAGAGCTTAATTTTTTATTTTTCCAACGGACAATATGTAGGAAAATACCCAGTTTCTGTTTTTCCTCTTTACGTTGGCAACTGGAATTCTGGTGTCTATTATTACCGCATTAGCGATGGCAAATCTTTTTCTTATACAGGTAAATTGGTTATGATTAGATAGCTTCTGCAACTGTAAAAGTACTACCTCCCACGAAGATCACATCATTTTTTTGAGCTTTACGAATGGCGGCAGAAAGCGCCCTGCATACTGAAGAATAGGCTTTTCCTTTTAAATCAAATTGAGATGCTATCTGAATTAAACGATCGACTTCTAAAGCTCTAGGAACCGAAGGAGAACAAAAGTAATATATGGCATCAGAAGGAAAGTGTTTGAGCATATTGAAATGATCCTTATCATTAACCATTCCTAAGACAATATGCAGTGAACGGCGCTGTAATGATTTCAACATGCAAGTTATTTCTTTAATGCCTTCCTCATTATGTGCAACGTCAAATATAATAGGTACTTTATTCTTCCTAATAAACCATCTACCCATAAAATGGGTGTTTTGAATAACTTTGTTTATACCTGATTCAATATGTTTTTTTTCAATTCTCAAAGTTGAAAATTGAGGTATCATTTCGGCAGCCACAATAGCTGTCTGAATATTCTCCTTTTGGTACCAGCCGGTAAGAGGAGATGTCGTGAGATAAATGTTTTTATGAGTTTCTACAAAAATGTTGGTTTTTTCAACCAAAGCGTTTTCAGGTCTTCTATCGAATTTTTTGATGTAGTTTGAGGCATAATATAAAGGAGCTTCAGTTTCCTTAGCTTTTGTTTCAAAGACATGAGAAATTTCATCCTGTTTTCTACCAATGAGGATGGGAGTTTTCGGTTTAATAATTCCGGCTTTTTCTATGGCTATTTTTTCGAGGGTGTCGCCCAATAGATCCATATGATCATAAGCGATATGGGTAATGATACTCATGATAGGATGAATGACATTAGTACTATCCAATCTGCCGCCTAATCCAACCTCGATGACTGCTACGTCAACTTTTTTGTCTCTAAAATAAGAAAAAGCTAAAGCCACTGAGATTTCAAAAAAAGAGGGTTTAATTTCAAGAAAATTCTCGTAATATGTATTAAAAAATTTTTTAATGTAATTTTTTTCTATGAGTTGGCCGTTTACTTTAATTCTTTCCCTAAAGTCTTTTAAGTGAGGAGATGTAAAAAGCCCTGTTTTATAACCGGCTTCTTGAAGAATGGATGCCAACAAGTGAGAGACACTTCCTTTGCCATTGGTGCCCCCGACGTGAATAGTGGAAAAGTTTTTAAAAGGGAATTTTGTCAGTTCCATCAACTTGATCGTATTTGTTAAATCAGCTTTGTATGCAACTTTACCCACCCGTTGATACATGGGTAATTGCTCCATGATGTAATTTTCTATTTCTGAATAACGTTTAAAGATGTTCATATCAGAACCTGAGTGCAACATAAAGACTTGGAAGAACTGGAAGTTGGTATACTATATCACCAGTGATTCGGTCCACATAGAAAATGTTCTTTCGGTTATATGCGTTGGTGACACTCAATTGAGTTTCAAGTTTGACGAATTCAGTTAAGTAGAAAATTCGTTTGATCGAAACATCAAGGCGATGATAAAAAGGAAGTCGAGCATTGTTGTATGGTCCATATAATATTCCTAATTCAACATCGGTCTCATTGATAGGAGTGTTGATACCATTGTTCCATATTAAGTTAGGATAATAGCCTGTACTTTGCGTAAAGGGAAAACCGCTTCCTAAATTCCAACGGAAGCTGAATTCATATTTTTTAATATCGCCTGGAGTATATGTAGCAATAAGATTGACGTTATGTCTACGGTCATAGTGAGGAAAATAAGTAATGAGTTCATCTCTTCGCTTAACGTAACCAAGGGTGTAAACCATCCAAGCATAGAAATGATCGGATTGATATTTGACGGATGTTTCCACACCTGCTGCGTAGCCTTTTTCTATGATGAAATCTTTTTTTAAATAATCAGGTTTGTCGTAATAATATTCATTATCGTCGTATATTTTACTTCTATTAAGTGTGATCAATTGAGAAAAATTCTTATAGTAAACTTCCATGTTAACAGTCAAGAATTTCCAGAAAGGACCCATTTCAAAACCTCCAATCACATGTTGGGCTTTTTGCAATTTGGTTTTAATGGTTTTTCCTTCGAATTCACGGGGTAGGTTTTCAGGTGCTGAAATAAAGCCATAAAAAAGATTTACAATGTCTCTGTCGGAAATGGAGGAGAGAAGATTTTGTGAATAAAGTCCACCCGCCATTTTAAAAGCCACAAGCTTTGATATATTGTATTTAAGGCTCATGCGAGGTTCGACTGAAATTTCCGAAAGACTCGGGTACGTATGAAGGCGAAGGCCAGACTCTAAAACAAGTTTTTTGATAATTTTCTTATATGTTCCAAAGATTGCAAATTCAGTAGTGTTTTCTTTTTGTTGAATAAGTCGCAGGGCGGCATTATAAAGTTGAAGGTCGGTACTGAATCCCATCATTTCAACTCCTGCTTTAATGTCTGATTGATGTGGCAAAAAATAAGATACGGTAATACCCACGTTAAAACCAGTGATCTTAGATGATTTAGGGAGTTGTGATGGATCGGTCAAAGTAATGTTGTAGTCTGAGTAAGCAATAATCCCTTCAATGGTTGTTGGAACACCCGGCGTAAGAATGAGAAAATTACTGCCTGCACCATGAGCTTTCCAATTAAAATGTGCTACTCCTTGGTAATTAGCTTCATCGAGAAACTGAAAACCAAATAGATTGAGTTTGGATCCATTATCTGCCTGAAAATTTATTTTTCCATATATGTCCCTAAAGTTAAAAGGTAAACCGGCAGTATCTACGTATCGATAAACAACCGGAGAGGTTTCACCTAAAAATGAATTTTTACCGGCAAGGAGTAAAGTAATAGCACTTCCAGAATTTTCTTTAGCTTTTTTGATGGGTCCTTCAAAAACGGTGTTTATACCAAAAGGACTTCCGGATATAAGACCACTCCATCTTTTTTTATTACCATCACGAGTAGTAATATCCATAATAGAAGAAATTCGACCCCCATATTGAGCTCCAAAACCACCGGTATATACGTCAACGTTTCTTATAATCTCTGTTTCGAAAACGGAAAAGAGACCAATGCTATGGAAAGGATTATAAATAACCATGCCATCCAATAATACTTTGTTTTGAATAGTAGAACCTCCACGGATATAAAGTTGACCACCTTGATCGCCTGTAGTAATGATTCCAGGAATGTTGGTCAGATACTGTACAAGATCAGGAGAACCAAAGGTGGGAATTTGAGTGATCTGTATAGGAGTTATTTTTTCGATGCTAACTTGAGTTTTAGTCGAATCACGAACTCTTGATGCAGTAATTTCAACTGTTTTTAAAATTTTGCTTGATTTTTCAAGAAAATATTTTTTATTAAGAAAGTCATTTGGTTGAAGAACGATATTTTCTCGAATAGTGTCGTAGCCAAGAAAAGTGACAATGATGGTATAGGACCCGGGTTTTATTTGTGTAATGGCAAAATAGCCATTCAAATCGGTGGCTGAGCCGTAATTTGTACCTTTTAGATAGACGTTGGCAAAACCGATAGGTTCTCCCGTGCTTTTATCATAAACAAAACCTCGTATAGTGGCATTTTGTGCAAATATCCAATGTGCCAGGAATATGAAAATTGTTTTAAAACAAACTTTTAACATAACAACGGCGTCTTTTATGTTGAATGTGAGAATAGTTTTTCCAAGTTTGAATAGCTTTCTGATTGGTTTCGAAGATCCCAGTGGTTTCTACGTATTTAACACCATACTTAATGGCAACTTTATGCAACTCATACATAAGCAATGAAGGTACACCTTGTCGCTGAAGTTCGGGTTCTACAGCTGTCAAAAGTAAATCAATTACTTTTGGATGCTTGAGAGCACGCATGATGTGAAAGATCCCGAAAGGTAGAAGCCTACCACGAGCTTTTTGCATAGCTTCGGATAGGCTGGGAAGTCCAATGATAAATCCTCTGATATCATCGTTTTTGTCGACAATGACTTTAACAAATTTTGGATTAAGTATAGAAAAGTATTTGTTTGTATAAAAACGAGCTGTTTCTTCGTCGAAAGGAACGACATAGGGTAATTCATCGAATGCCTTGTTCAATATGGGAAAAATTCTTGCAGCATATTGTTTCATTTCCTTTCTAGAGTTAAAATGAACAACACGTAGCCCGAAACGTTCTTTGACCAATTCGACGAGACGTGTAACTTTTTCAGGAATTACAGGATCTACATCGAGTCTAAATTCAACCCAGTCAATTTCTTTCTTGTAGCCAGCAGCTTCGATTAAATCGCTATAATAAGGAAGATGGTAGACAGAAGCTATGGATGGCAACTGATCGAATCCCTCAATGAGTAAACCTTGCAGATCTAGGTTAGTAAACCCTAAAGGACCGTGTACGTATTTCATGCCCCTTTCTCTGAGCCAATTTTCAGCAGTTTGAAACAAAGAAAGAGAAATTTCTCTGTCGTTGATGCATTCAAAACGACTAAATCGGCCATATGGTTGACCAGTTTTCTGGTTATACGCATGATTAATGATTGCTGTAATCCTTCCAACTGTTTTACCATCTTTTACTGCTATCCAATGAGCAGCATCACAGAACTTGAGTGCAGGGTTGGTCGTGGGTTCAAAGATTTTAAATTCATCTGCCTTGATGGGGGGAATCCAATATGGATTGCCTTTGTAAATTTGAAAAGGGAGTGTAACATATTTTCTTTTTTCTTGTTGTGTTCGTACGGGTAAGACTTCAATCATAACGAAACTAATTTATAAATTAGATCGATAAGCATCGCAGGAGTTGAATTTGCTTCTACTCCTTTGAAGGCTAAATCGTATTGTTTGAGAAGTTTTATCGCTTTCATGACATTGGCAAAATTATAATTTTTTATACCTATATCGTAAATAAATAGCAAATTTTTAAATATGCCAAGATCAGCTGCGATCTTTGATTTATCGTTGATTTTGTTTTTCAAAGTATGATAAAGAAATAATTTTTCAAAAAAAGAACTTATTAATGGTAACAGAAGAAAAACAGAAGTATCCTTTTGTTTTCCTTCATTTTTGGCAAAGTAAATTGCAATTCTAAGAGCTTGGTTTTTATCTTTTTTGGCAATGGCATTGATCAATTCGTACGAATTATATTTTCTTGAAATACCTATTTGTTCTTCGATGGTTTTCATGTCGATGATGGTCGTTTGTTTATTATCAGAGAGATAGATGAAAAGTTTGTTCAATTCATTTATGATTTTACTGAGTTCGTAACCAAGGGAAAAAATTAAAATTTGAGCAGTTTCTTTACTCATGACAAAACCATGTCGGAGGACGTATTCCATAATCCACTTAGCGAGTTCTTGTTCTTTGAGAGGATAAGATTGAAAACCAACAACTTGTTGGGATGTTTCAATTAATTTTAACCAATTTTTTGGGGGTAATTCCTTTGATGTAATTAAAAGTATATTGGACGACACGGGTTGCATCGCATATTCTTCGAGTTTTTTCCACGTACGAATATCCATCTCCTGGGCCTCTCTGATATGATAGATGTTATATAAATTAAACATGGGAATCATGTTTAAGGATGCTAAAACTTCGTCGGCTTTAACATCTTTGCCATACAAAATATGCAGGCTATAATCTCTTTCTTCTGGTGGAAGAGTATGTTGTATGATTTGTTCGGTTAAATAATCAATAAAATAAGACTCTTCACCGTAAAACAGGTAAACTGGATAAAATATTTTCTGAGATATTTTGTCTACGATGGCGGAGAAACTTTCTTTCATGATTAACTTTCATCAAATAAGAGGTGTTTAACGGAACGTCCATGGTTTTTAAGTTCAAGTAACGCGTTGATGCCGATTTCAAGATGATCTTGAACATAAAGTTCGTTCACTTTTCTGTCGCTTTCTTCAGTTTTAACTCCTTCTGAAATCATGGGCTGATCTGAAACAAGGAGCAATGCACCTGTTGGAATACGGTTATAAAAACCAATGGTAAATAATGTTGCTGTTTCCATATCAATGGCCATGACACGAAGCTTTTGCAGATATGCTTTAAATTCTTCATCATGTTCCCAGACTCGTCGATTGGTAGTGTAAACGGTACCTGTCCAATAGTCGCGAGCATAATCGCGAATAGCAGATGATACAACTCGTTGGAGTGCAAAAGCCGGTAGCGCTGGAACTTCCGGCGGGAAATATTCATTGGAAGTACCTTCTTTACGAATAGCAGCAATGGGAAGTATAAAGTCACCAACTTTGGTGTTTTTTTTCAATCCTCCGCATTTGCCAAGAAAAAGGACAGCTTTTGGTTCAACAGCACTGAGGAGGTCCATAATGGTAGCTGCATTGGCACTTCCCATTCCAAAGTTAATGATGGTAATGTCTTCGGTACCTGCATTAGGCATATTGCGATGAAGACCTATGATTGGGACATTAAATTTTTGAGCAAACATTTCCACATAATAAGAAAAATTGACCAGAAGAATATATTTTGCAAATTCGTTCAATCGACGTCCAGTATAACGTGGCAGCCAATTTCTGACAATATCTTCTTTTTTCATTCTTTATTTTTGCAAAGTTAAGGATTTTAAAGGGATGAACATTCTTTTGCCTTTTCCTCCTCATACTTTGAGAGTTCGTTCTTTGCCAAAAGGTGATGAAGTTTTTGACATTTTCCGTAAAAAATGGGTTCGACTAACAACGGAGGAATACATCAGACAGCAATTTTTACATCATATGTTATATTGTCTCGGTTATCCTCAAACCTCTATTGCGGTAGAAAAAACTATTCAATACCATAAAATGATAAAACGCTTCGATGCTTTGATTGTGGGGAAGAATAATTATTTAATGTTACTTGAATTTAAAAGACCTGAAATAGTGCTTAACGAAAATGTTATATTACAAGCTTCGGCATATGCTCATGTCTTGGCAGTTCGTAGTATTTTCGTTACGAACGGAATTCAGCAGTTTTTTCTTGCTTATTCGAAGGATGGTAATTGCCAAATTTATCATCATTTGCCATCGTATGATGATCTAATTCATTCGATTTGAATGCTTTATTTCTATTGACGTATGATGATTTCAAAAAAATTGTTGAAATTTGCATGAGAGAATTATTGGCTCCGTAGTTCAATTGGATAGAATGGCAGATTCCGGGTCTGTTGGTTGGGGGTTCGAGTCCCCCCGGAGTCACGTCGCAATAAATCTACAATGAAAAGAATTAAAATAAAGGAACTCTTAGAAAACTATTCTCTTTGGTTTCACAGAGAAGTGACCATCAAGGGATGGATTCGAACCAGACGAGAAAGCAAAAATGTTGTTTTTTTGGCAGTTAACGATGGTAGTACTATTCATTCATTGCAGTGCGTTTTTTTGCCTACTCAATTTCCAGAAGATTTTATTAAAAAGTTAACCACTGGTTCTGGATTACGTGTAACTGGTCAATTGATCCCCTCACCAGGATCAGCTCAACCTTGTGAGATTAAGGTTGATGAGATTGAGCTCTATGGAACTGCACCAGCAGATGAATACCCTTTGCAAAAAAAAGGTCATACGCTTGAATTTTTGAGAGAAATAGCTCATCTTAGACCTAGAACCAATACGTTTGGGGCCGTTTTTCGCATTCGACATCATGTTTCATTTGCTATCCACAAATATTTTAACGATAAAGGTTTTTTCTACTTTCATACTCCTATCATAACTGGTAGTGATTGTGAAGGAGCTGGAGCAATGTTTCGGGTGACAACACTCCCACTGGACGACCTTCCTCGCAATGAAGAGGGGAAAATTGATTTTTCTGAAGATTTTTTTGGAAAAGAAACCAAATTGACCGTTTCTGGGCAATTGGAAGGTGAGCTGGGGGCTCTTGCCCTTGGTGAAATCTATACATTTGGGCCTACTTTTCGAGCAGAGAACAGTAATACTCCACGACATCTTTCCGAATTTTGGATGATCGAACCAGAGATGGCCTTTTATGATCTCGAAGACAACATGAATCTAGCAGAGGATTTTCTTAAGTTTTTGGTGAGTTACACATTAGAAACTTGTGGTGACGATTTGGCTTTTTTGCAGAAAATGTACGATGCAGAATTGTTTGATAGATTACAAAATGTAATTAAAAATTCTTTTGTACGTATTACTTACACGGAAGCCATAAAGATTTTAGAGCAAAGTCAACAGCCTTTTGAATTTCCTATTTACTGGGGGGCTGATCTGCAATCGGAGCACGAGAGATTTCTCGTTGAAAAATATTTTAAATCACCTGTCATACTCACCGACTATCCTAAAGAAATCAAGGCTTTTTATATGAAACTCAACGATGATGGAAAAACAGTTAGAGCTATGGATATTCTTTTTCCACGAATTGGAGAAATTATTGGAGGTAGCCAACGAGAGGATGATTACGAAAAACTACTGCAAAGAGTAAAAGAAATGCATATCCCCGAAAAAGATGTATGGTGGTACCTAGAGACTCGCAAGTTTGGAAGCGTACCTCATAGTGGCTTTGGACTTGGCCTCGAAAGGTTTCTTCTCTTTGTTACTGGAATGTCTAATATTCGTGATGTCATTCCTTTTCCCAGAACGCCACACAATGCAGAATTTTAATCCCTTTAGATTATGAACTCAAAAATGAGTTTAAAACAACAACAAAAATTAGTTCAAAAGCTCTCACCTCAGCAAATTCAGATATTGAAACTTATTCAGATTCCTGCCATTGCTCTAGAACAACGAATAAAACAGGAAATAGAAGAAAATCCAGCGCTGGAGGAAGTATCTTTTGATGTTGACAATAATACTGATGCCGATTATGATTATAGCTCCTCTATAGATGAATCGTTAGACAGAGAAGACTCAAATGACGAAGCTGCTGATGAATACGATCAAGAATCTCGTGAGGATTTTAATGATAACGAGATAGATATTTCTTCCTATTTTGACGAAGAAGATGACATACCCCTCTATAAAAGACAAACTTACTCGTCCATTGAAGATAACGAAAAAACCATACCTTTTCGTTCTGAAACTAATTTTCATGATATTTTATATGAGCAATTACATACACATTCATTGACTGAAGACGAAATCCTTATAGGAGATTATGTTCTTGGAAGTATTGATGAAAATGGCTACCTTAAACGTGATAGCAAAAGCATAGCTATGGATTTGGCTTTTTATTACAATTTGCAAGTTACTCCTGAAGAAGTTGAAAAAATGATCTCTTTAATACAAACTTTTGATCCACCTGGTATCGGGGCAAGAGATTTACGAGAATGTTTACTTATTCAGCTTCGACGTAAGCCTCAGAAAACTCCTGCTATTAAATTGGCTATCGATATTATCCAAGATCACTTCGAGGATTTTACTAAAAAACATTACGAAAAGTTACAACATAAACTCAATGTTTCTGAAAATCAATTCAAAGAAGCTCTTGATGAGATTTTGAAATTAAACCCGAAACCCGGAAATTCAACGTCGGAAGGAAGAGCAAGTTATAGTATTTATCCTGATTTTACTATTATCACAGACGATGATGAAATTCAAGTAGTAGTTAATACTCGCAATCTTCCCGAGTTAAGTGTCAGCAAATATTACCAGCATCTTTACGAAGAATATAGCAAGAAAAAGAAGTCTGATCCTAAAACTCAAGAGCTAGTACAGTTTATCAAGCAAAAACTTGATTCAGCTAAGTGGTTTATTGATGCTCTCAAGCAAAGAAATGACACATTGCAAACAGTCATGGAAGCCATTGTGGATTTTCAACGTGAATATTTTCTTACCGGCGACGAAACAAAAATAAAACCGATGATTTTGAAGGATATTGCTGAAAAAACTAACATGGATATTTCTACGATATCTCGCGTAGCTAGTAGCAAATACGTGCAAACACCTTTCGGCACATTTCTATTGAAGAGTTTGTTCTCAGAGTCTCTCGAAAATGAGCAAGGCGAAGAAGTATCTACACGTGAGATTAAAAGTGTACTAAAGAAAATTATTGAAGAAGAAAACAAAAGAGATCCTTATACCGATGAAGAACTGGTGAAAATTTTAAAGGAAAAAGGCTACAATTTAGCTCGACGAACTGTAGCAAAATACAGAGAACAACTAGGAATCCCTGTAGCACGTCTGAGAAAAGAAATATAGTTTATGTCTCCTCAGCACTGGTTTTTTCGTGTCGTAACTATCATTACACATCCGGTTTTTGTAATTCTATGGATAGCTCTCACTCTCCTTTTTACCCCTTATTATTATAATGAACTTTTATCTTTAACTTTCACATTGATTTTACTCATTCCTGTGTTGGTGTTGGTAGTGCTTACTGTTATAGTGTCTTTCCTGGCTGTTCAATTAAAATGGGTAGAAGATATTTTGCACCCAAATGCAAGGCATTTTCTGTTAACTATTTATTTGCTACTCTTGTTTGTCGTTTATCTTAATTATCATCAAACCAATCTCCCTGCTTATTACACGGATTTTGTTCAGTTGGCGCTCATCTATACTTTGGGTAGCTGGATTGTGTTGTTTAAATGGAATCACAGTTTTCATGTATATGGATGGATAAGCGTCTTTTTTATTTTTCTTTATTACCAGCTTTTTTATAAAGTCTCTTTAATTTATCCTTTAATAGTAGCATCAGTTTTGACTGGATTGGTTGCAAGTTTGAGACTATGGCAAGAAGAACATATTCCTGTTGAAATCATGCGTTCACTGATATTGGCTACCATTGTTTTTATTGTAACATTTTTTCTTAAACATTTCAGTTTTTGGTTATGAAAAGCCACTTTATTCTTCTAGCTGTACTTCTGAAAGAAAGTTTTTTTTTCGCATGGCAGTCGCTTGTGCTTAACAAGCTTCGTTCTTTTCTGACTTTGTTGGGAGTTACCATTGGTATTTTTTCTATCATTGTTGTTTTTTCAGTTGTTGATTCAATAAGATATCAGATTGAATATAGTATTGAGTCACTTGGAACCAAGGTTCTTTACATTCAAAAGTGGCCATGGGTATTCTCACGAGATTTTCCGTGGTGGGAGTATATTAAAAGGCCTGAGCCTTCTTACAAAGAAATGATTTTCCTAAAGCAAAAAGCTACCACTTTAGAACGAATTTGTTTCTTTGTCAAAAGCGTTACTAAATTAGAAACATCGGAAGGAGATATCAATAATGTACCGGTTCTTGCTGTTTCCGATCATTTTTTTGAGATGCAAAATCTGGTTATAGATACTGGGCGTTTTTTATCAGAATCTGAACTCAACAATGGATTGGCAGTAGCTGTAGCAGGTAAGAAAGTAATGGAATTGTTTCCTCAGGGCAGGGGTGAATCCCAAGTTAAACTATTTGGTAGACCTATCAGGATTGTTGGCCAATTACTCAGCCAAGGTAACAATCCGATCGGGGGCAGTTACGATGACGTGTTGATCATTCCTTACCTTTTTTTTGAACAAACTGTGAATAAGGATTTTATCAAGAATTTAAGTGCGAATATTGCTTTTGAGGGCAAGAAGCATGTATCAAAGGATGAAATGATTGCAGAGGTGCGTACGTTATTACGCTCTTACCGCAAATTACCTCCTTCCATTGACGATAATTTTAGCATTAACGAGCCATCATATCTGATGGAAGGTATCTCTCAGATTTTTGGAATAGTTACACTAGCAGGATGGATCATTGGAGGATTTGCTTTATTGGTTGGTGGTTTTGGTATAGCTAATATCATGTTTGTATCAGTCTATGAGCGCATCAACCTTATAGGGATACAAATGGCGTTGGGTGCTACGCGTTCTTTCATTTTTACTCAGTTTTTGCTGGAATCTATTTTCCTTAGCCTTATTGGAGGAGTGGTAGGGTTATTGTTGGTCTTTTTTCTGTTGTTACTGGCATCATATGTGATCTCATTTTCTCTCATACTTTCAATAGGAAATATTATTTTAGGATTGGTTGTTTCGACGGTTTTAGGTGTAGCTTCAGGGGTGATTCCTGCATGGTATGCGTCTCGCATGGATCCTGCTGTGGCCATTCGACAAATATGAGCAAATGAGATGGTGTGAGTTTTTTATTTTTCTTCTTTTTTTCGTTGGCTGTGCAGTGGTGGAAAAGCCGAATGGGGGGCCAGCCGATATGACTCCACCTCAAATTATCCAAAAGTCATTACCTGATTCTTCGACAGAAGTTAAACCAGATGCCATTACATTTCTTTACGATGAATTTATCCGTCTTCAAAATCCTGAAAAACAAATTATTCTCAATCCCTATTCCGGCAAAATTCAATATAAACTTTCAGGAAAAAAATTAACTATTCTGTTACCAGATACTTTAAAATCAAATACTACTTACAGCATTTCCTTCATTCAAGCAGTAAAAGACATTACAGAAGGCAACGTTCTCCCTTTTTATCAACATGTGTTTTCTACAGGTAAGCATATTGATACATGCAAAATTAGAGTGAAAGTGATTGATGCTCAAACGGAGGAACCTCAAAAAAATACTTGGATTGGCCTCTATGATGATCTTTCAGATTTTGAAAAAACACCTCCTCGTTATCTTTTCCCAGTCTCTCATGATGGTGTGGGTACTCTTGGTTTTCTTCCACGAAAGAGATGGTATGTCACAGCTTTACAAGATGTTAATTTCAATTATATTTATGATAACAAGGACGAAAAAATTGCTTTTAAGTCTGAACCTTTATCTTTTCAGGACACTGGCAAATGCTTCATAGAAACAAATCTACGAATGTTTAAAGTTGAACCTGAAGAGCAATCTCTACTTAAGACACAGCCATATCATTTTCAGTCTGTTTTATGTTTGTTTAGAAAACCACTCAGCAATCCTCAAATACGTATGCTCAAACCTTCACCTGCTGAAGTTAAAACTATAACTATAAAAGACAGTTTATTCTTTTTTGTAAGAAACAAAGACGTGGATTCCCTTGTTGCTGTTATTCAGGATGGTCTATTTACTGATACTATATCAGTGGGATTAAAGTTAAAAATTCGCGGAAAAAATCCACTCAAAGATACTATTCTAGTCGTTAAACCAGTTTTATACGACAAAAAACTGCGTTATTCTGATACATTGACTTTGAAAACTAAAGTTCCTCTTTCTCACATACATCGAGAAAAAATATATTATTTCATTGAAAATGATAGTATACTCAAGGAATGCCCACCGTTTTTATTAGACACTACCGGGAGAAAATCATTCTTATTTTTCAACCCACAGCCTGGGAAAAAAATCACTTTAGTAGCACGTAAAGGGGCATTTGAGGATATTTGGGGATTTGTTTCAGATTCTACGACCGTGGAATTTCAGTGGTTGACTGAAGAACAATTAGGTTCACTCACCATTCTTTTTGTTGGTTTAGATACATCCATGCATTACGTGCTATTTTTAAAACAGCAAAATACTGAATTAGTTTTTCCTATTGTTGGTGATACGTTTAAAATAGAAAAAATGATACCTGGCTCATATCACATGAGGTTATTGATTGATAAAGATCGTAATGGAATTTGGACTAATGGAAGTTGGCCTCCACCACGAGAACCTGAAATTTTCATACCCTATGACGGCACCGTCGACATCCGAGGTAACTGGAATTTGCAGTTAACTTGGAAAGTATCTTCATTACGATAGTTGACAGCACTTTATGAAATTCTTAGCGTTTTTTTTATATGATTGAATAAATTTTCGAAATCGTTTCGAGTCGGATCATACCAGTAAATGATTAGGCCTTTTTTCTCCATACGTCGAAACCATGTTTCTTGTCTTTTAGCAAATTGGTGAATGGCTTTTTCAAGTTGGTTTTTCATCTCGTCGTATGTTATGAGTTTTTGCAAATATAAGGTAACATATTTGTATTCAAGTCCAAGAGATATGAGCCATTCAGGTGACAGACCTTTTTTGAGAAGTTGTCTGACTTCTTCGATCATACCCTCATCCTGCAAGCGTCGTTCGAGTCTTTGAGTAATACGCTGTCTGATAATTTGCCTATCCATTTTGATACCTATTACACAGAGGTGCTTTATTTGTATAGATAAAATGTCTTTTTGCAAGGCTGGAAAGTAGGCTATTTCAAGTTTTCTCATGAGTCGATGTCGGTTATGTTTGTCTTCTTCGCGAAGAGGAATGCCTAATATTTCAAGTTTATATACCATTTCTTCATTGGAAAGTCTTTTAAGTTCATCACGAAAGCTTTTCTGAGGTTGAACAGGATGAAAATGATAATCAAAAATAATAGCGTCAAGGTAAAGTCCTGTTCCACCACAAACAACAGGTAATTTTCCTCTTCTTTCTATTTCTAGAGCAGTCTGAATACAATCTCTCTTAAATTCGAAAACGTTGTAGGTATCACCAGGCTCGCGGATATCGATTAAATGATATGGTACAGGAGGAAATACCTGTTGATAAATTTCAAGATCTTTACCAGTGCCAACATCTAATCCTTTATAAACTTGCCGACTATCTGAGCTTATAATTTCTCCCTCAAGTTGATGGGCTAACTCGACTGCTAACTTCGTTTTCCCTGTGGCAGTAGCACCTAGTACTACCAGCATGCGAGATATTTCCACCATGATTTTTTCTTATTTTTTAAATCGTGCAATTTTGAGCGAACAAGTTTCATTTCTAAATGAAATAATCTTTTTTGAAATTCTTTGAGTTTTTCAATCGGTCCCTTCCAAAGAACATGGCTAAATTCTTCCAATCCCCATCTAGCAAGCATTTCAGAGGTGGCTATATCTTCGTTGTATTGAACACAACTATGCTTTTTTAGGAGTTTGAAAATTTTCAAAGCATTGAATTGGATGTGCAAAGCATGATGAATTTGTTGTGGAGTTCGATAATTAGAAAGAATCTTTCTAACATCAGTTAAATTTAAAAAGAGAGAAGTTAACATTTCAGTGCTAATGATGTGTGAATTGGCAATTGTATTGAATTCCTGGTAGATGTCTTTTATTTGATTAAATCCCTGTTGCCGAAATAGTGGATAGCGTAAACAAAGTTCGTCAAAAGAGTAGGAAAGAGCTTTTCCAGTGCCGAAAAGGACTCTATTAGAAATTCTGCCAGATGGATAGACAGTAGTTTCTGCATAAGGTAAAATGAAACCGACCTGCCTAACTTTTTGAAGGAAATAAAAGTCTTCACCTGAAGTTTTAAGAGGCATTCCTCTTACGGCTTTGTAAGATTTTACTTTTACAGCAAAAGCTGATCCAATCGGGACGTATGCATATGGACTACCAATTGAAAGAAGTTCAATAAAATAATTTCGCAAGTAAGTTTCATATCTGATGGTTGATCTTTGCACATCCTCGTTATCTTCCAACAGGTGAAAATAGGGGAAAGTAATACCTGCCACATGTGTAAAACGATCGAAAGCATTTCGAATAGCTTCAACATATATGGGTTCGACTATTGTGTCTGCATCAAGAGATACGATGATGTCTTCATCTTTTGCTAGCGAAGATATAGTATCCATGAGATATTTCCGGGCAATAGATGCACCCCACTTGTCAGTATCCCAACCTTTTCCGGGAGTGGTACAGTCTAGCACGTGAAGTTTAAACTCATAATAAGATTTATTTCTATGTAAAAAGGATAATAATCGAGCATTTGATTCACAAACATTTTTTTTGGTAGGATTTTCATTCCAACTATCAGGCTGGTTAACACATATCCAAACTTCAAAGTCTTTAGTAGTTTGCTGATTCAAGGCTTCCAATACTTTAGGAAGGTAGTATTCTTCATCGCAAGCTGGAATGGCTATATAAATGTGCCTAAACATTTCACCTATATGTAAGTGCTTTGGATGGGGAAATTCCTCTTATGATTTGCAAAGGTAGGATGAGACAGAGCAATACGACAAACATGATTAGCAAATTCACAAAAACAAAGTAATCCAGTTGCCAAATCATTGGGACATAATCTAGATAATACATTTCCTCGTTCAACGGAATCCAACGAAAATGTTGTTGTAAAAGGATAATTATGATGGTAAACAGGTTAGCTAAACCGAGAGAAGGGATCGTTACACGTAAAATAATCAGTGTAAAGACCTTCCGTAGAAAAGATGGATGAGCGCCCATAGCTTTGAATAATCCAATCATAGGAATGTGTTTAAAAACAATGACAAGCAACAAAGCAAGCATATTTACAAAAACAACAATCGACATCAAAATGAGCAAAATATTAACATTGGTATCCAATGCTGAAAGCCAGTCAAAAAACTGAGCATGCTTTTCTCTCACATCTTCTAACTGAAGATCGTAAGGAATAACAGCGTTTATTTTTTCCTTCATTTCGTCCATTGTCTTAAAGTTTTTCAATAAAATTTCAATTCCTGAAACAAGAGAGTCATGCCATTTATTAAGTCGTTGTAACTGTCGCATATCGCAAAAACCAATGTAACGATCGAAATCTTCAAATCCAGTATGAAAAATACCAACTAACCTGAACCTTCTTCCTCTAGGTGTATTATCGCCTGGAACTTGAAAATAAACTCTTACTGGACTATCTATGTCTAGACGTAATTTTTGACAAATGGTTTTTGATAGCATAATTTCGTTAGAGAGGGAATCCTTACGAAAATTTGGAATTTGACCTTTGAATAGATTTTTTTCGAAAAAAGACCAATCATATTGTACACTAATACCTTTAAAGATGATTCCCCAAAGTGACGAATCGGTTTTGATAACACCACTTTTGACGACAAAAGGAGCAGCGTACTTAATTTCTTGCATTTTTCTGATTGTTTCCATATCTATCCTGTACAATGAAAGGGGAGGGTTTTCGTCAACATAACTTGTAGATGCAGCAACAATGGTGAAATGACTGGAAAAACCAGATATTTTGTGAATAATTTCCTGCTTAAAACCACGAATGATAGCAAATGAGAAAAGAAGTACTGTCGTGCCGAGCCAGACAGAGACAAATGTCATCCAAAATACTACAGACAAGTTTCCTTTTCGTAATACGAATGAAAAATACGCGGCTACCTTATCCGACAGTTTTAACATGTCAATGTTTGAACAAATTTACGGTGAAAATTTAGTAGTTATTTTTTCTTAATAAAATTACCATCAAATCATCAACCCAGATATGTTCTTTTTCATTTAGGGAATATGCATATATAGCAAGGCGAGGTATATCGACAGGTGTTTCGACGAAAGCTGCTATTTCAAACCAATTTCGATTGATTTTCAGGGCATTTTTTCTTTGATAATAAAAAAGTTCGGGGTTTTGATAGGCTTGAACGACCAAGATAAGATTTCGTGAAGATGTACTTTTTAATGTAACAAACAAAATGTCCCCCTGTTTAACACTGTCTATCAAAAGAGCTGGTGAATACGTATGGTCGCCATGCAATAATAAACTTTGTTTTCCCGAAAATGACTTTTGGGAAGACCAAAGTTGTTTTCCAGAGTCACTGAAGGAAATTTTATAAGGAAAATGCAAATTACTAGGTATTGTATCTATGTTCCACAATAAAGTATCGGCCATCGTTTTAAATTCATTGGCATATGAAGTTGTTAAGTTTTCACCATTTTTCAAAGCTTTTTCATATGACGGGTATTCAAGATAAACGAGCATATGGTCTGTTGGTCTCAGTTTGAAAAAATTCATCCAAAAAACTTTACCCGACATAGCATCCCAGTGGATACTTCCGTGTATGTATTTAAATGTATTCCATATCTGGTATAGCAGCAATATGATAGTGAAAAATAAGAATGTGTATTTAACAAAGTTTTTTTTCTGAAGAAGTACATTAATAGTAAAAGTTAATGGAATTGCGATCAAGGGATACATGTCTATGTAAGCACGCATGCCATAGCTGCCCCCAAACCACCAGCACCACCATGATGCGTAAACGTATATGAAGAAGGTTATAACAAGCATTGTCCCCCAAAAAAGTTCTTTTTTTTGTCTATACAGATAAAAAAGTCCAGGGATGAACAAAATCATGACAGGAGCATATACAAAAAAACCTTTTCGGAACGAAAACAAAGCTTCCCATACATGAGGTTTAAGAAAATAAAATCTTTCTTCTCCATAAGAATAATACAGCCAATTTCCTGTAAGGTATTTCCAATAGAACATTTGAGGAAACCATATGACCAATATTCCAAGTATAATGATGCCTACCTTATACCATTGCTTAATTAAGAAAATAATCCGTTCTATCAATGCTTTCCATGAAGTAATGCCATACAGAATCCAGAAAAAAATCCAAATAAGATTTGTTGGCCTGACAAGAGAAAGAATACCAATCAGCAGACCTATGATAAGAGAGTTTAGCCAGTTGGGATTCTCATACCAGCGAATGGAAGTATGAAGAAACATGCTGACAAGAGAGAAGATGTATACATGAGGCATGCCAGGTTCTGCAGCGACGTAATAAAGCAAATTCCCACCAAACACAATAACAAATAAGATGAAATAAATCCACCCAGGTCCTTCTACAAATTTCTCTAGTACTTTTTTTAGAAAATATATACCAGCGATCAAGTAGAACAAAGCAGCAAATACGATAGCAATTTCGTAGGTTTTGGTGTAGCCAGTTAACGGTTCGTCTCGTAGCCAAGCAATGAAATGACCAATTGTAAAAAAAGGCATGTAGAGAAAAGCCATGCCCATGCTCGTTTTAAAAACCCTATTTTGATTAGGGGCTATTTCAAACCACACAGGAAGTTCAGGATTCTTTTCAACGAAGTTGAGTTTTATATCTTTAAAAATAAAAACAGCAGGCAAATAGCCATAATAGCTTATCACGTCCCAACGAATGATGGGATAGTTTGTTTTCCACCATTTTACATCCAAAGAGATACCCATCCAAGTTATAATAAGCGAGAGCCAAAAGAAAACCGCAAGAAAAAATTTTTTATGATTATTTCTCATATTTTCTGCAAAAAATATTATACTTAATAATGACCCAAATCTGCCTTAGACCATCTCGCACAAACCTTATTTTTTTTCCTTCATGAAAGCCACGGGCATAATATGCAATGCCTACCTCGTAAATGCGGACATTGGGAAAGCGTCGAATTTTGGCAACGAGTTCGGGATCTATACCGAATCTTTTTTCATTGAGGAATAATCGTTTGGCTAAGTCCGACCTAATAAGTTTGTAGCAGGAGGTGATATCTGTCAAGGAAAGGCCGGTAAATAAATTAGAAAGCCATGTCATGAATTTATTACCTTTCATATGCCAATATGATAATACGCGCCGTGGTTTATTTCCTAAAAAACGAGAACTAAAGACGACATCTGCATATCCATCCACGACGGGTTGTAGCATTTCGTTGATATCGTTAGGATCAAGTTCATTGTCTGCATCTTGAATGATAATATAGTCACCAGTTGCTTGTTCAATTCCCAACTGAATGGCATAACCTTTCCCGCAATTGATTTTTTGTTCAATGATTTTGACGTTATGATGAGGGTATAATGATACAACGGATCTCACCAATTCAAGAGTTCCATCTTGGGACGCATCGTCAACTATGATGATTTCTTTCTGAAAATCATAGTTTAATCGTAATTGAAAAATTTTGTGAAGCAGTTGTCCCACCTGGCTTTCTTCATTATAGACCGGGATGATGATACTAAGCATTCGATTAGACATTGTTTTTTTCAAAAGTACGGATTTTTCAAATTGTTTAAAATCAGTGCAAAACATATTGAACCTTTTGTATATTTTATGAAAGTAATGCAATCTTCTAGAATTTTTGATTAAAGATTTTGATTTTGTAAGAAATTTGTTTTTAACTAAAGTTAAATTTGCATAAGTTAAGAAAATTTGTATGAAACCAAGACCCCAGAGCATGACCATTGAATATGTTGGAACAAGAGCTTATATAAGTGATGAATGGTTTAATTCAAAGAAAAAGTATAGAACGGTATTTGAACGTCACGAAATCGATAAAATTAACATCGAAATCGAGCTGTTTAACTTGCTGTATCAAAAAGAAGAACAAAATATATATGTTAGAATCTCATTAATTGAAATGGTAAATAACCAGGAAGAAGTAATAGGTAAAGTTGAGTATAAACAAGAAATTGGAAAAGAAGACAAATTTATTTACTTACGCCATCGTATAGAAGAAATTGGGGTAATGCGAACCCATATACCTGAAAAAAAATGTGAAGTTTATGTAAACGACAAACTAGAAGGAACTCTATTGTTCTATATCAATGACGTAGGTCAACTAACTCATAAATACAATCCTTATTTTGATATCGTTGAAATAAGATTATTCAATGGCAATGAAATAGATGATATAAATAAAATTACGCCTTTAAAAGTTTTTAAGAGGGATGCCATACAATATATGTACGTAGACCTTGTTGTTAAAAATAAAGTATCTCAACTTTGTTATTTGGAGTTTAGCTATAGATACATGGATAAAAATGGTTTTATAAAAGGTGAAGCTGGTATCATTGAGAAATTGACACCACAAAATGGAGAAATAGTACATTTTTACACGGGATGGGGTAGAAGTGAAGCTTCAAGTGAAATATATCCACAAGATATCTATTTCGTCGATATTTTACTTTTAGGACAAATCATAGCTCGTGTTCAAGCAGTGATAGCAGATGAAGAAATTGTAGGGAATGCTTTTTATTGGTTAGGTAATCCATTTATCATCTTTGCTTCGTCTGTATTACCTAAAGCAGGACGAATTAGCATGAAAGATGATGTTTCAGTTCAACCTGTCTTGGATAAACTTAACTCCATGATAGGTTTGAATGAATTGAAGAGTCAGATTAATGAACTTTTAGCATTTATAAAGTATCTCAATTTAGAGAAAAAAATGGGAATTGTTAGAAATGAAACATTGAATTTACATACAGTTTTGATGGGTAATTCCGGAGTAGGAAAATCATCCATAGTGAAATTATTGGGAGAAATATTTGCTGCAATGGGATTGTTAAGTAATGGACAAGTCATTGAAGTATCTCGTTCAGATTTAGTAGCTGAATATATAGGGCAAACAGCACCTCAAACTAGAAAATTTATCGAAAAAGCTCGAGGAGGAATTTTGTTTGTCAAAGAAGCTCATGATCTATACAGAGGTCCTTATTCAAATGATTATGGCATAGAAGCGATAGAAGTCCTTATCCATGAAATGATGGATGGTAGTGGAGATATTGTTATTGTATTTGGTGGATATAAAGATGAAATGGAAAATTTTTTAAGTTCAAATCGTGCTTTGAAAAGTTGCTTCGGGTATTACTTCACTATTCCAGATTATACTCCTGATCAATTGATGCAAATTCTCATTCGTAAAGCAAATGAGCTCAATCTAATTATTTCGAATGAAGCACAAGTAGAATTTGAAAAAATTATTCTTAATAAATACAGAGATCGTGATAAAACTTTTGGAAATGCACGCTTTGCAATTAACTTATTGCAGGATGCTAGGATGAATATGGCAAAAAGAATTATGAATGATCCTCATCTTGAAGAATTGAATGCTGAAAAATTATCAACCATTGAAAAAATTGATGTTCTTGAAATAATTAATAATCAACGTTTTAATGAAAAATTATATTTAAGAATTGATGAGCCTATGTTAGAATTGGCATTGACTGAGTTGAATAATCTAGTGGGGTTGCAAAAGGTAAAAAAAGAAATAAACGAGCTGGTTAAATTAACTCGCTTTTATAACGAAAGGGGAAAACCTTTTCATAAAGCATTGTCACTTCATTATGTTTTTGCAGGAAATCCTGGGACGGGAAAAACTACAGTGGCTCGTTTGCTCGGTAATATATTTAGGGCTCTTGGGGTTCTTGAGAAGGGCCATCTCGTGGAAGTAGACAGAAGCGAATTGGTAGCAGGTTACATTGGCCAGACAGCTATAAAAACAGAAGAGCTGATTCATTCAGCCATCAACGGAATTCTTTTTATTGACGAAGCTTATTCTCTTACTTCTTCTAGTGAAAATGATTTTGGCAAAGAAGCCATTGAGGTTTTAGTGAAAGAGATGGAAGATCATCGTAATGAATTGTCAATTATTGTAGCAGGGTACCCTGATTTGATGAATAAATTTATCCATTCTAATCCTGGTCTGAAGAGCCGTTTTACAAGGGTATTGTACTTTGATGATTATTCAGAACAGGAGTTAGTGGAAATAGCAAAAATAATGTTAAAAGAAGAAGATTTAATAATGACCCAAGAAGCAGAACAAAGTTTATTATTGTTAATCAGAGAGATACCTCGTGGCAAGAGTTTTGGCAATGCTCGAGATGTTAGAAAGATTGTTGATTTAATCATTAAGAAACATAATTTACGAGTTGCTGAAATCCCAGTTTCCCATAGAACAGAAGAGGATGTTTATCATGTGAGAGAAATTGATATTCCATTTATTGAGGAAATAAGTTTATAATTTGAACTTGAATAAAAAAAAACTGCCTCACATGGAGGCAGCCTTTACTATAACAATTACATTCTCATTTTATCTTACAACAGTAAGTTTTCTAGTAATGGTCTGATTGTTATAAGTCAGTGAAAGGGCATATAAACCAGGGTTGAGCAGGTGTTTTAATTTCAAATCTGTCGTTTGTGTTAACGTATAAGTGTAGACAAGATTTCCTAAAGCATCAGTAATTTTAACAAAAATGGGTTCTTCGAATTGTCCAAGCAATGCCAATGTAAAGTTACCTTGAGATGGATTGGGATAAATGAGTACTTTCCGGTTATTGCTAAATTCAGCTACTGATGCAAAGCTTACATCAATTGGTTTAACAATGGTATCTTCACAGAATTTATTGGATGCAATAAGCATGACATTATATGTTCCTTCATTGCTGTAATTATGCATTGGGTTAGTTTCTGTTGATGAAGTACCATCACCAAAGAACCACTGATACGTGCTAGCATTTTGACTTAAGTTAGTGAAATAAACGGTACTACCATATACATCAGCATCAAAATTTGCAACGGGCAAAGCTATGACAGCTATACTATCAGGAATTGCGTATGCGATGGGACACACACCATTTTGAATTACAGCTCTATAAGTCCATTTGCCAGTTTGTTGCAAA
>JAOAAK010000046.1 GCA_026418905.1 Bacteroidales bacterium
GAACGAACAAACGATGGTTTCGACCATCCATTGATTGTTCCATGACCTCGATACAGCAATAACGAGGTTCCTTGATTGATTGCCGTACGAATCTGATAATAATTCCCGTTCCAGGGAAAGAAGGGCTTTCGAAGATGAGAAGGTACGGGTTCGCCGGCACTGAAATAATCGTTGTTCCAATAACGAGGATCATCCGTAGCATCAGCATAATAAATGCGATTGATCCCTTTACCTAAAAATTCAAGATATGAAGCTATTTCTTCGATGGTTTGAGAAAAACGTCTGTCTTCATAGGTGTCGTTGTTGTCGTCCTGAAAGTGAGATACAAGTGTGATTTTTTGATAGTAAGATGACTGCAAAGGTGGATTCTGCTCATAACGCATCACCTTACGTATCATACTCCTGGCTTCAGCTACAGTGCTTGCAGGCATTCTGCCAATAAAAACTTCAGGAAAATAGTCATCTCCTTCTAACAAAGTATAGGGAAAATCAGAATAATAATAACCTTGATTATCTTGCACATACACAGCTGGGATTACTTCAACATCACCTAAAAGTAAAACACAGGATAAAGAAAAATCCTTTTTAAAATAATAAGCAAGAATACTATCTTTAACCGAACCAGCAGTCCATCCCGGACATGAAACAACCCTTACATCATATCCCAAAAGAGTTTTCCACATTGCAAAGCTATCGGCCAAAAATTTAAATGTTGGTCGAGTCAGAATAAGATAACCTTCTATCTGCGTATGAGAACTTTTATTGATCATAAACGGATTTAGTACAATATTTCTAAGAAGGACAGAAGGCAATTCTTGCTTTAATTTAATTGATCTATTGGCAATGCGAAACACTATTTTTTGATGGAAAATCCATTTTTGATTAACAAAATCATATTGGAAAGGATAAATTCCAAGCTGAACGAGATTTTGCCCAAAAGCTCTCGTGCGGCGTTCGATTTTTACGATATCAGACGGATAAAGTGAATCAGAACTTTTGAAAGTATCTTTAATAGATACTATACTTGCAACTTCATAATCAGTCAAGTATTTTTTTTCTGCAGGTAAAAAACCACCATAGAAGAAGGTATCAGTAACGGATATGAGCCTTATTTGTGGAAAGGCTTCGTCCCAAATTAACCAAGGATGAAATGAAGAAAGAGAGGGCCTGCCTGAGTCAAGGATGGTAGAAAAATGAGGAAAACGTGGAACTATGCATAATTTTCCGTTGCGATAAATGCTATCGAGCACCCATGACTTAAATTCAAGCTGAATGTCTACTGAATCATTTTTCTGAATAAAGTATGTAACCTTTATAGCTTGAGAGAAAAACATATGAGCTAAAGAAACGAGGCATAAAAAAAGAAAGGTTCTTCTCATCTCATCTATACAAATGAATTACTCCTCTTAAAGTTCTTTTTCGTAAGCCATCTAATGTTTTTTCATATACATCACAAACATAAAAATAGACCCCTTCAGGACTTAGTTGATGAGTGTACATGTTTTTTCCATCCCACAGTATCATAGGGTTTTGAGTTTTAAAGACTTCCTTACCCCAACGATTAAAAATGTGGAGGTCAATACGTTCAACAAAATCAAACGGGAATGGACAAAACAGATCATTCCATCCATCACCATTGGGCGTAAAAATATTAGGTAAACTATAGAGATCACACAGATCGATGTCGACACATATTTCGGGAGAAAATGTACTTTCGTTTCCTGAAGAATCAATAGAAGTTAGTTGATAACAACCGGCTACTGTATTTTGGAGTTGATGATAATAATTCGATACATTAAAAGTATCTACTGGTTGCCATTCATCTAATAAGAGAGTCGGCTTGTAATAAAGAACAAAACCATACCAATCTTCTTCGTTACAATTAGGATTGCGGTAAGCTGTAATTTGATTTTGTATCTCAGAACAAAGCGTTTTTACTTCAAGTGTTGGGGGACAAGGAGGTTCAAGATCTTTAGGCATGAGACAAACTTCTTGAGAGAAATTCCGCAGAGGAACTGGTAATCCACTCATGGTATATCTCCCAACTGTTTCAACAACATAACAATATGTTTTATTGTTAAGTAGACCCGTATCTAGAAAAAAATTAGTCAAACTCTGGCCAATGGAGTCAAATTGCTGAGTTTGATTATTTTTTCGATAAATTACCGTATAATCGATCAACCAAGGAACTTGAGTTTCCCAACTCAAGAAGATAGCTTTGTTCAAAGAAGTTGGCTTAAGAAAAACTGACCAAGCAGGATAAGAAATTCCAACGTCAACAAAATTGCTTGTTCCGTTTCCTGACTGAAAATGAATTTTATATCGATACTTTTTATCCGTTGTATTTAAATTACTGTCTATAAAAGCACCCGCATTTAAACCTTCTATAGAAGATATGGGAATCTCATTTCCATCCTGCACCATTCTATATAATACATAACGATAAGGTGGCTGAAAGGCTGTTGAATCCCATTTGAGAGGTGGTATCCATTTAATTTGAATTTTTCCATCAAGTACACTAGTTCTAGTAACACTCACATGTGTGATTAATGGCACATCTGGCTCAATTTGAGCACAAGCCTCTAAAGAAGCTTTGCTTAAAGCACCATCAGCAAACCAATATATTATCCTATAACAATATTCGTTACCAGCAGGTAATTCCATGCCTCCATTATTGTCTAAATAACTTGTCTGAGAGATATCATAAATAGTGTCTATGCAAACATAACCTAGATAGGAAGGAAGTCCAGTCTCACATTGAGCTGGATTAAATGAACTTGGTCCGATTTTTCTATAAACATAATATCCTATCGCATTCGAACATGATGCAGGATCCCACGACACCAGCACATTGTGCCCTTGCGCCTGAGCTGTTACATTCTGCACAGGTGGTGCAATAACCTCCAAAAATCGAGTTTCTTCAATTGTTTTATATGGACTAACACGTAAAAGCCTAACATTGTCAATACCCCAATGATCATAATCTTTGTCCGTACACTCAAACTGAATCCAACGAACTCTAACATTTGACGATAAAAAAGTAGGTGGTATGGGAATAGAAAAATTATTCCACTTAATCAGATATGATGCATGGCCAGGACTATCAACCGGAAAAGCAGGATTGAAATAAGCTAGCGTAACCCAATTTTGTCCATTTACACTACATTGAACGTATACACCTTCGTCGGGTTCATCGGGTCCTTCACAGTCGGTGTTAGGGACACCTGTATGAGTAGAAAAAAGCATATCAAACACAAGAACATAATCCCCATTTGAGAGATCGAGAACGGGTGAAAGTAAAAATCTTGGAGTGGTCGAATCCTTTCCAAACCACAGATATGTCGTAGAATCCCATCCTTCTCCGCATGTTTTTCCGATTAAACCAGAACTTGAATGCGTGAATGGACCAGAACTTCCATTAAAACTGCTTAACATTTTCCAGCTTCCACTATCTGAAAAAGCTTTTACCTGGAAAGTTAATTCATAGGGATCTTTCCTAACCTCATGACAAGTGGGTAACCACGAGAAATTTGAAACAACTTCATGTTGGTCACATAATGATAAAAATTGCGGGGGATTACCGATTGAAAAAACATCCGAAAAAACCGTCAAACATACGCTATCATTACCTGTTAGAGATGCCCTCACTTGTTCAGAGAAATTTTGTCCGGCTATGACACAGGTATCAGAAAAAACATCAAGTTGTGGTTGATTAGGCTGACAACTTACCACTTGAACAAGAGATGTCCTAGCAATAGTACCCACAAGAACACCTTGCCAGTATTTTTCTACGCGAACAGAATACGCCCAAAAACCATTCATAGTAGGAACAAAAGTTACCTTGCCAGTATTTTGATCGATCTGAAATCCATTCGAAGACGAAGGAAACACATAACCAGAAGCTATCTGATTGCTACTGCTACGACATGGTTGAAGAAAGTATTTGAGCTCGTCATGATCATTTCCAGGAATAGCCTTTAGATCTAAGGTAGATGTTTGATTTATACATGCACTTTCGTTGGGTGGCAGCAGAAAAGTTGGAGAGTTAATATAAGTTAACATGGTTGTAACGAAAATCTTTGCTTCTATATAAAGAGGCTCTTGATGCGAAAGAGTAATATTTGAAACAGATGTGGGATAATTTTCATATAAAACAGAAACAGTGTAGAGTCCTGATCCAGCATATGTATGGGTTCCTCGATACACCACTTTCGTTAATCTTCCTGGTAAGTCTTGGTGAAACATATACTGGACAAAACCCTGCGTATTATCCCCCCATTGGATAGGAATTTTTTGGTCGACTGGCGTATGATCTAAAGTATAAATGATAACATCAACACGATACGTTAATGCATTGCTTTTTTCCCATATTAGTTCGATGGACCAGATATTCATGGCTTCGGACAAAAGCGAAAATAAGGAAACGAAAGCCACTAAAAAATGTCTCACACGTAACTTTTTCCAAAGATAAATAAAAAAATCATTCCTTGTTTAGCTGCTCGAAGAATCTACTAAATATTTCTTTCAACGTTATTTTAAGTATTGGCACGAAGAAAAAAGGCACATCATGCTCAAAAGTCATGGATATCAATGTTTTATCGGTATGAATCATGGAAAGCGAAACATTTAAAGCAAAAGACCTATCAGGCATAGATGGAATTTCAGGTTTCAAACGAAAGGAATTATCTGAGATTTCTTCAATTTTTATTTTTATAATCCCAAGTGCTTCGTCAAAAACTTCTACTTCATTATCCATAAAATTAACTTTCTTGTCGGGTGGGATTTGAATCACATCTTTTAGCAAGTAAGGTTCTCTGAAAATTTTTCTGATTTCATCGATGTTTTTATTCACCGTATAGGTAGGGAAATCCATTTCCTTCATTGGGCATTCCATTTATCTGGTGCAATACGCCATGCTTCTAAAGTTTGAAGCATGTCTTCATGTATATAACCTGAGATTATCGCTTTTTTCAAAAGGGAAGGATAATCTGAAAGTGTAACTAACTTACATCTCATCTTTTCGAACGATTCTTCTGTCGATGGAAATGCGTAACTAAAGTTTGCCATCATTCCAAGAACTTCGACATGATTTGCTCGAAGAATATCAAGCACTTGCAAGCTGCTTTTTCCTGTCGAAACAAGATCTTCGACAATCACAACCTTACTTTCTGCCTTAAGATCTCCTTCTATTTGGTGTTGAAGTCCATGATCTTTAGGATTAGATCTTACGTAAACAAGAGGCAACTTCATTCTGTCAGCAACCATGCTCGCCCAAGGAATACCTGCTGTTGCAACTCCAGCAATAACTTGAGCTTCTTTAAAGTAAGTATCCAAAATCTTTATCATACCTTCTAAAATGACCTCTCTTGCATCTGGATATGAAAGAAGCCTTCTGTTATCACAATATATGGGAGATTTCCAACCACTTGCCCACGTAAAAAAAGAATCTACAGATAACAAAATTGCTTTCTTTTGCAATAAAATTTCTGCTATCTTTGCTGAAAATTCTTCACTGAACAACATGCAACAAATATATAAAGTTTTTACATCTTCCAAAGTTATAGTATTTTCAAATTCAGCACCATCGGATGAACATATTCTAGTTTTAGATGCTAGTGCTTTGGTTAACATTCATGGAATTTTGAAAAACTTTGAACAAAACCCTTCCGTTCAGATTTGCTATTTTGTAGATGCTGAAGTGGAAAAATTATTTTCTAATTTTTACTCTCACATGCGAGTTATTCCAGCTGCTGGTGGAATCGTATATAGCCCACAGAAAAAAGTTCTTATCATCTATCGTCTTAAAAGTTGGGATTTTCCCAAGGGTAAAATTGATTGGGGAGAAACTGACGAAATGGCAGCCTTGAGAGAAGTTTCAGAAGAAACAGGTATACAAGATTTGACTATCGTCAGGCGACTTCAACCTACTTTTCATCTATACAATGCTGGGGATAGTTACATACTTAAAGAAACTCATTGGTTTTTAATGAAATGCTCGACATCTCCCTTGCTTAAACCTCAATTTGAAGAAAACATCACCCAAGTCAAATGGGTTGATTTGGATGAACTTGAAAAATACAAACCCCTGATGTACCCATCACTTCATCAACTTATTGATGAAGTGCGTCACATCCTCTTTCAAACGGTATAATTTTTGTAAGTAAGCGAAACAAAAAAATAAACGTATGAATGCCATCAAAACCTTTTTCATTTTATTGTTAATGTTTGGTCTATTTCTTCTTGTTGGTTATGCAGTTGCTGGTGAAGAAGGTATGTGGATAGCCCTCATGTTAGCTACAATTTTTAACGGATTGTCCTTTATTTTATCTGACAAAATTGCTTTGATGATGTATCGTGCTCGAAAAGTCAGCCCCGAAGAAGCTCCCGAATTACACAGAATGGTTGAAGAGTTGGCAGATGAGGCAGGTATACCCAAGCCGGGTGTCTACATTTCTGAGATGGAGATTCCTAACGCTTTTGCCACCGGACGAAGTCCTAGACGTTCAGCTGTGGCTGTAACACGTGGTTTGTTAAAATATCTCGACAAAAACGAATTAAAAGGAGTTCTTGCTCATGAAATTGCACACATCGAACATCGGGATATCCTGACTGGAACTATTGCTGCAGTCATTGCAAGTGCCATATCATTCATAGCTCAAATGGCCTATTATGCAGGTTTTTTCTTAGGAAGAGATAGGAACAATGGCGTAGGTAGTTTGTTATATTTGCTTGTATTAGCTATTCTTACACCTCTTATAGCTAGCATGCTTCAAATGGCCTTATCTCGCACAAGGGAATATGCTGCCGATGAGCGAGGAGCAAGATTGGTAGGAAATCCACTTTACCTTGCCAATGCTTTGAGAAAGTTAGGGCTTTATACAGCCCATCGTCCAGCTTCAACCAGCGAAATCAATCCCGCAACTTCACATATGCTCATTGTCAATCCCTTTAAGGGCGGTCTCGCTAATTTATTCAGTACTCACCCACCTATTGAAAAGCGCATTGCAAGACTCGAAAGTATGATCATTTAAAATAACTTTTATTCGTCCTCCCATTCAACCTTAAATATAGGTTGAATGGGTTTTTTGTTTTGATTTTCATGAATGGTATCTCTTTTCTTAAATAGAAATTCCTTCTGAAACGCTTCTTTCAGTTCTGAGCGTTGCCGTTCAATGTTCTCTTTCACTATTTCTTTGATGGTTAATCCGCTCACTTCAAATTTTGGGTTATCGACCGTACCAGTGACTCCTATGTAAATGGAAGGGTCATTAATACGACTTCTAACTACCTCCCCGTATTCACTTTCTGGAGCTGATTTAATTTTTTTACGTTTGAGTTCACTGTATTTTATCTCAACTTGATATTCTACCTTCCCATCAAAGGTTTGCATACCTTCGATCCATAAATTACCCACACTGGATTTGATGAGCATTCTGTCGAGATAAACTGTCTGATCAGCAACGACAACCCGACCGTTTAATTTCTCGAACCGTACGTGTTCGAAATCTCTATCTTTTAAGTACTTTTTTAAATCATTTAAAGGGGCATAGCCAATCAATTCTCCATTTTCCATGCTAATGATGAAATCAAGTCCTATGGTCGAATCGATGACTTCACCTTTTTTCGATACGTCAAAAGCAACATTTCCCTTTACATTAGCTTTTCCCCTAATATGATTATAAGTAATGGTCGTTTGATCGAAATTGTTAAATTCGTAAAATAATTCCCTTACATCAATAGAGGATACATCAACATTAATGTTGTATAGATCTTGATCTTTATGAGATTGAACAATAGCATCAATTTTACCTTTACCACCTAAGGACTGAAAAGTAAAATTCTCAGCAATAATTTTATCTGAATAAACATATATTCTTCCTTTAATGTTTTTCACGGAAAGGTTGCCATAAAGAAATTCATCTACCCGCAATTTCAATGAACCAGTCAATAGAGGCAAGCCAGTTGAATGATGAGAACCATCGGATGAAGTGGATATAAAGACCGTATCGATGTCTTTATAAAGTATCCGTTGAGAATAAATTTGCCCATCTACAATAACTTCTTCAGAGCTAAAGAGATGAATCCACGGACTGATGGTCATTTTTCCACTTACATCTGAATTTCCGAAAACACATGATAAACTGTCCACGAAAAGCTTGTTTTCGTTGATGTTAAGTCGAGCTTGTAGATGCTCAATAGGCATGGGCATATCTGTGTATTGTATGGTTACGTTATGAAGTTTTATATCAGTCCATATTTTTTTCCGGTCCCAATGATCATCGAACATTTGATGAAAAGAATCAAACTTATCATCCAGTCGAAGTAAAACCCGAGCTTCCCCCTCAAACACTTTAAAATCATTCAATTTAAACCATTTTTGCAAAGATGATAAATTCATTTCTCCTTCCATTTCAAATTTAATGGATGGTTGAAGGAAATTGCGAATCTTCAATCTGCTTTTCCAATTTCGTTCATCCAGTTTGTAACTTAAATCGTTGATCTCCAAAACATAAGTTCTCAAATCATTTGATTTTTGAGCCTTAAGTTGCATACTGAATTGCATATCATGTAATGAAACTCGTGAATCCGGATCCATCACATGTCCTTTCATCACCCGAATGTTTGAACTAATAGCAGGAAACGATGTTTTTGAGAACTTCCCCGAAATACTGAAGTCTAAGGAAACATTACCTTTTATTTCATATTTTTTGATTTCTTCCAGCCATTGATGAGGCAGCAACGAAAACAAATCTTTAAAAGTAGTTTGGTTAAGTGTTGCTTGTGCATTGATATGTCCGTTTTCCCAATGATAATGACCCTGGGTTTTTAGCCTTACATTCTCCAAACGCAGATCTGCATTGCTCCACATGATCATGAATTTGTCTGTGTTTACTTGGAATTTTCCTTGGGCCTTCACTTTTTTATTCTTACATATTTCATATGAATCAAGTTCGAGGGTAAAACGATCGAATTCGGCATCCTGTTTTACATCAAAAACGTTTTCATAAAAATTTCCTTGAGCTTTCATTTGATTAACAAGGCACTTGATCATCAGCCTATTGTAGTTGTCCTTGTATGTGAATGCAACATTTTTTATCTGAATTTGCTTAAGTTCTATTATAAAATCCCGAGAACGAGTGTTACCTGTCGTATCTGTTTTCCATATTTCATAGTTTGCCACCCCTTTATTAGTTACTTGCATGTTTAGAAAACCATCCATTACGTTAATTTGGTTGAGTACGTAATTTTTTTTCAATAAATCCCATAAATTAAAGCTAAATCCTATGGTTTTAACTTGTAAAAGAACTGAATCTTTTGTTTTGAAATTTACACATCGAACCCCGTGAAGAACTATTGTCAAATCAGGAAAATTCTGAAATACGGTGTAATCTATTTTTTCAATGTAAATACGCGCATCTATGTGCTGGTTCAGAAGCTCTATGACATATTTCTCAATCTGAGTCCGATGAAGCCATGCCCAAAAAATAACTCCTGACATAAGCAAAAACAAAACCAAAAAGGAAATCAGAAAAATTTTGATTACTTTTTTCCATGCAACTCTTCGTTTCATCTTTCGTTCATGGTTTATTGCCAAAAGCATTCCACCCTCGGGCCTTAAGTTCTATTTCCTGTTCGGCTTTGTTGATAAGATATCTTCCGGATTCAGGTGAAGTAATGTACCCGATTATTGCTATATCGTCTCTGTTCTTTATTTTGTCATAATCATAAACTGATATAGTAAACAACAATTCATAATCCTCTCCCCCATTAAGTGCCATGGTTAATTCTGGAATGTTAAACTCATCTGCCACTTTCTGAGTTTGAATATCAATGGGAATTTTCTCCTCAAAAATTTTGCACCCGACATGAGATTGCGAGCAAATGTGAAGTAATTCAGATGACAGCCCGTCCGAAATATCAATCATACTGGAAGGTTTGATTCCAAAACTTTTAAACTTCTCCAAAATATCGAGACGTGCTTCGGGTTTAATTTGCCTTTCTATTACATACTCATATCCCTGCAGATCAGGTTGAATATTAGGATTGGCTTCGAAAGTGACTTTTTCTCTCTGAAGTACTAGTAATCCGGCATAAGCCGCTCCCAGATCACCTGTAACGCAGATTAAATCATTGACCTGTGCACCTTTTCGATAAGTAATAGCGTGTTTTTCTGCCATACCAACAGCAGTTACAGATAAAATAAGACCTTTTTCGGACGAACTCGTATCTCCTCCCACTAGATCAACATTGTATTTGCTACATGCAAACTCAATTCCTTCATAAATTTGTTGTACAGCTTCGAGTGAAAAACGATTCGAAACAGCTATTGTTACTAATATTTGGGTAGGTGTAGCATTCATGGCTACAACATCGCTTAAATTAGCAATGACTGCTTTATATCCTAGGTGTTTCAGTGGCATCCATGTTAAATCAAAATGTACATGCTCAATAAGTATATCTGTTGTTGCCACCAATACCTTATCATCACTTATTTCAATTACCGCTGCATCGTCTCCTACTCCAAGCAAAGATGAAGGTTGCTTAAGTTGAAATTTTTCAGTTAGAATTTTGATCAACTCAAACTCACCTATTTTATCTAGTGGTGTAAAAACTACGTTCTTATCTTCCAGCATTTTTTTGTCAAAAGTAATGTAAAAGGAAATAATACAGGATACTTATAGAAGCTAGTTCATTCAACATTTATTAGCACATAATATTCATAGCACTTAATATTAAATTAATTATCGCATGTTATATTTGTAAAAATAAATTTTTTTCTATGAAAGTTTGGTTTGCAAATTTCGTTTTGGTTTTTTTATGCTACACAAACCTTTTTGCCCAAATTACTCAAGTCCAGTTTAAACATGTTGAAATACACATAGATTCTGTAAAAATAACTCCTCCGGTACTCTATGGATGGGCTATTGCTGACATTCAAAGTATGAATTCAGATTTTTTGATTTATTTGTGTCTGAAATTAGACAGTGCGTATGAGATTTTCAGCGGAACTTCTGTTACCATCGACAGCGTAGATGAATGTACGTGGCGTCTTACAAATATCAATCAACCAGGTGATTATAAGATAAAATTTTGGTTTCATGGTAAACCCCCTTTAGATCCACAAGGGTTTGGAGGCGTGTATTTTATCAATCCTTATGTGTTTAATCTTGGCGTATCTCTGAATTTGCCTGTGCACAGTTTTGGACGCGCATGGTTTCCAACCACAGATGAGTTTACCGATAAAGCCACTTACAGTTTTTACATACGCACTGATACTTCTCTCATGGCTATTTGCAATGGCACGTTACAATCGGTAACCCCCGTGCCAGGTACTCCTCATCAAATTTGGCATTGGAAACTACGCGATTCTATTCCTGCTTATCTTGTTTCCTTTGCAATTGGTCCATATAAAAAATATACTGATCAATATATAAGCATAACCAACGACACGATTCCTATTGAGATCTACGTACCACAAAACTTGCTTTCTAAAGTGGCAGGAACCTTTGCCCATCTCCACCAAGGTCTAAGTCTTTTTGAAGAAAAATTCGGACCCTATCGATGGGAGAGAATAGGTTACGTCGGTGTCCCATTTAATGCAGGCGCCATGGAACATGCTACCAGCATAGCCATACCTAATTTGATCATTACTGGAAATACTTCCTATGAAACACTTATCATACATGAATTATCCCATCATTGGTTTGGAAATCTTGTTACGTGCAAAACTCCTCAAGAAATGTGGCTTAATGAAGGATGGGCACGATATAGCGAATATATTTTCTTAGAAAACATCTACAATTTGCAACAAGCGAGACAGTGGTATATGGAAGAACTTGCTAGCACACTCAAAGAAGCCCACTTAGAAGATGGGGGATTTTATCCTGTTGGGAACATTCCCCTCAACATTACTTATGGCTCAACTACATACGATAAGGGTGCTTTAGTTTTGCATACACTTCGGAACTACTTAGGCGATAGTCTTTTTTTCGAAAGTGTCCGCCAATATACCCAACAATTCTCCTTTGCCAATGCTGGTAATGAAGATTTTAAACAAGTTCTTGAAAATGTTTCTCAGATGAACTTAAACGACTTCTTTGATGGCTGGGTTTACACAAAAGGTTTTCCTCATTTTGACGCACATTTACTTAGCTCATTTCCGGCCGGTAATGGATACGTAGCAAATGTTCGATTAAAACAAAAACTTTACGGTGCCGATCATTATTGGAAAGGAAACAAAATTGAACTGGTTTTTTATGATTCTACTTTTAATCATACATCAAAAATCGCCAATTTTTCAAGTATTGATACCGTTATCCAATTTAATTTACCTTTCAAACCTGCTTTTGTTTGGCTTGATCCTGAGGAAAAAACTGCTGATGCCTGTGTCGGGGAATCTTTTCAAATTAACAATCCAGGTACTTATATTCCTTACAGTGCCTACTGCAATCTCACTATTTCAAGCATTATGAGTCCTTTCTTATTACGCATAGAACATCACATAGCAGCACCGGATTCTGCCCTTTTAGCTGATACCATTTATCGTTTATCACCCAATCACTATTGGAAAGTAACAGGACTTGTCCCAAATGGTACCGTTGGAACTCTCCACTTTCAATACATTAGAAATCATTCTTTTCATGACAAGTCTTTGCTTATCACGTCTAACAGTGCTGATTCGCTTGTTCTTGTTTACAGAAGTAATATCAACGACCCATGGAAGATCATTCCCTTCGTAAAATCAGGCAACAATTCCATTGGATATCTTAAAACCTCACATATTGCTCCAGGTGAATACGCCTTTGCCATAGGGAAACCTTTCCAAAGCTACACCCAAGAAAGCACCCTTAATGCCAAATTTAAAATTTATCCCAATCCCGGAAAAAATTTCATCCTCGAATGTTACGACACTGATGTGAACATAGAAAAAATAAGCATATTCAGCGTTACAGGTCAAGAATTAGATGTGATTCACCATCCAACTTTCCCATATTATTATGCTGCACCATTTTTACCTGGGGTGTATATTATGCACTTTATAGGCAAAGATGGAAATGTAATAAGCTCCCATTTTTTTTCAATTATCAGAGATTGATTCTTGAGCCAAACGGACGAAAACCATTACCGAAAATTTCATTGGCATCAATCACCGTCATAAAGGCCCCACTGTCAATTTTGTAGATATAATCATGGAGTTCTGCAACTTCTTGCCTGTTAAGTACAACATAAATCATTGTTCTGTCTTCGTTGGTATATAAACCTTTGGCAGGAATAATGGTTCCACCTCTTTTCAGGTCAAAAAGAATTTTTTGTCTAACTTCTTCTGGCTTATTGGTAATAATGATACACGTTTTATCATGGTTCACTCCTTGAATGACCGTGTCGATGACACGTCCCGTAATGAAAATAACAATCCAGCTATAGAGAGGTATCTTCCAGTCATCAAAAGCGATAAGTGTCATCATTACAATACTTGCATCGACATATATGAGAGATTGTCCCACGGGTATTCCAGTAAATTTGTTGATGATCATAGCCACTATGTCGCTCCCACCTGAAGAAGCACGAGATCGAAACACAACACCCAAACCAAAACCCAAAAGAACCCCACCAAAAATTGACGAAAGTAAAGGATCATTTTCAACCAACGAATTGTAGCCCCATGTAAATTCAAGTAAGCTAACCCATGCTGAAAGAAGCGTAAAACCAAGAATCGTCTTAAAACCAAATTGCGGCCCTAAAAGATATATACCAAGCAAAGTTAAAGGTATATCTATTGAAATACCTGTAATCCCTATAGGAAAAGAAAACAAATGATGTAAAATGATTGCTATTCCATATACTCCTCCTGGAGCAAGTTTGTACGGAGAAATAAAAAAAACGAAACCTATTGCCATGACAAACGTGCCAATTAGAATGTAAACGTACGACCGAATTTCATCCCATGTGAAGAACTTGCTGAGTTTTTTCATACTTTTTTTGCAAAAATATCGAAAACATATCCCTAAAAATGATAGCTTTGCGAAAAAATGAAAAAATTTCAATGGTTTTTTCAGCTTTTCATAATAATTCTCTCTGGGCAAACCCTTCAGGATAAACTTTCAAGGCTACCAGGGGTTCAAATTGAAAGCAAAAAAGAACATTCAGATTTTAAAGAGGTATGGGTTACTTTCTTTAAAATGCCTATTGATCACAACGATAGTACCAAAGGTTTTTTTAAACAACGAGTTTTTATTTTCCATCGTGATTTTACTAAGCCAGTAGTTTGCGTAACCGAGGGTTATACGGCTAGTTATGCACTCTCTCCCTTTTATAGCGAAGAACTTTCAACTCTTTTGGATGCGAATCTCATCATCATTGAACATCGATTTTTCGGTAAAAGCATCCCTGATGGAACAATTTCATGGCAATATTTGACCGTACGGCAAGCAGCATGCGACCACCATGACATTATACAAAAATTGAAAAAAATTTACCCCGGTAAATGGGTAACAACTGGTGCTAGTAAAGGAGGGAGTACAGCTGTTTATCATCGTTGTTTTTATCCAAACGATGTGGATGTAACTGTTGCCTATGTTGCCCCTTTTACTACCAATCGCGAAGATCCACGTGTTATCCCATTTCTTAAGCAAGTAGGAGCTGATAGTATTCGCGCCAAAGTGCTACGATTTCAGCAAGCAGTTTTAAAGAAACGTGAGGAAATCAAAAAATACATGGAGGTTGATGCGAAGAAATATCCACTTCTAGTTTCACCCGATAGTACTTTGGACTACCTCGTACTTGAGTATGCTTTTTCTTTCTGGCAATATTGTCATGATCCTAGTAGAATCCCTAATGAAAATGCTCCTGCTAAAACTCTATGGAAACACCTTACATCCATTATTCCTCTTTCTAGCTACTCCACCATTGACGAAGGTGGTACTAACACTTTTTACGTTCAAGCTTATTATGAGGTAGGTTATTATGGTTATGATACTGTCGGCCTTGGCAAATACCTTTCTATTCAATCTCCATATATAAGTAACATTATTTTGTGTCCCAAAGAAAAATTATTACCGTATGATTCTTCTGCTTTACATTACGTACGTCAATGTATAAAAACAACTTTAGAAAAAGTCATTTTTATTTATGGTGCCAACGATCCTTGGACAGCTTGCGCTGCAGAAATAGGAGACAATAAAAAAGTGTTGAAAATTATAGAACCCAATGCTTGCCACAACATCAACATTGCAGGACTAAACGAAAACAATAAAACACTCGTATTAAGTACACTGAAATCTTGGCTTGCCGCAAAATGAGTTTTTTCTAATTTGAATTAAACTACACTGTTCTAAAATTCTATTCCTCAAGGAATTTATGTTTGTTTATTTTTTTAGATAAAAGCTCAGGGAAAGTGTTATAAAAATTTTATGCAAATTTGTAAAAATAATCACATGAGTGCATTTCATGCATATGACATTCGTGGTATATGGCAAGAAGATTTTAATGAAGATGACGTCTATAAAATAGGTTTTTATTTGGTACAGATTTTCAACGTAAAAAAAGTTTTAATAGGAAGAGACGTTCGGACAAGCTCGCCTATCATACATGAGCGATTGACAGAAGGATTAATAGATGGTGGTGCCCATGTTTATGATGCTGGACTTACTACTACACCGATGATCTATTGGGGTACTGCTACGTATGACTTTGACCTTTCTGTGATGATTACAGCCAGTCATAATCCAGCTCAATACAATGGGTTGAAGGTTTCTGGTCCAAAAGCAACCCCTATTGGATATGAGAATGGCCTAAAGTTGGTCGAACAAGCTATGCAAACTCCACCTCGCCCTACCGTTCCAAAAGGAAAAGTTAGCTCTTTTAATTATAAAGGTGAATACATCAATTTTTTAAAAAAATATGTTAAATTTTTAGAAGTTCCATTGGTTATTGACTGTAGCAACGGAATGGCATCTATTTTAGTCAAAGATATTTTTGGAAACAAGCCTACATATTTATTTGACGAACTTGATGGTACATTTCCAAACCATGAACCCAATCCACTTGTCCCATCCAATATCGTAGCCTTGAGAGAAAAAGTTAAAGAGGTTGGTGCAGCTTTTGGGATGATATTTGATGGTGATGCTGATAGAGTTATGTTCGTTGACGAAATGGGCAATTTCATACCTCCAGATCTTCTTATAGCTTTGCTTGGACATTACTTTTTGGAAGAAAGGGGAGAAAAAGGCAAGGTGGTAGTAGATATTCGCACGTCTAAAGCTGTAGGTGAATACCTTAAGCCTATGGGTGGCGAAGTTGTAATTTGGCGAGTTGGCAGAGCTTATGCAGCAACTAAACTCAAAGAAATCAACGGTGTTTATGGAGGAGAGCTTGCAGGCCATTACTATTTCCGCGACTTTTTTTACAGCGATTCGGGTATGCTATCAGCCATTCTCATGAGTAATCTTTTTCAAAAATTCATTCAGCAAGGAAAAAAGGTCTCAGACATCATTCAATCAATCAAAAAATACGAGAATTCTGGAGAGATTAATTATAAAATTGACCAAAAAAAGGCACCTATTGATGCTGTGGTCCAACATTTTATACATGAGAAGAAACCCGATGTTATTCTCGATTTTGACGGGTATCGACTTGAATATCCAGATTGGTGGTTCAACATTCGTCCGTCCAATACAGAACCTTACCTTCGCTTACTATTAGAAGCTACTTCTAAGGAACTGCTACAAGAAAAACTTTCCATCATAGATAGCATCATAAAAAAATTCATATGAAAAAAGGTTTATGGATATTTATTTTCTTTTCACTTTTTTTATGTTGGCAATGCAAAAAAAATGATGATGAGCCACCACCTCCCCAAATAGACCTAAACGAAGGTCAAAACAATTGGACAAAACAAATCGTTGCTCAACGCCCAACAGGCGATATCCCTTCAGACCCTTATGGTTCTTTTTGTCCGGTTGAAGTTATCCCTTTGTTTTTTTCAGGTGACACAATTACCTTTTTTGTTAATTTTTACAAAACAATTCCTTACTTATCTGTTTTTATCTCATATCAAAATGCACAAAGTTTTTTTCACAAAATTACTTTTGATGGCAATATACTCTCTTGCGACCAAAGTGATATATTTTCTTTTTCCCTCAGAAAATGGAACAATACAACTTACATTGGAAAAGCTCTCCATTATGGAACTTCCTGGAATTGGCAGCCTGCTACATTTAATGCTACACAAATCGTAGCTCTGACAAAGGATACTTTATTTTTACTCGACAACAATTCACTGAAAATTTCTTACAATGGCGGTCAACAATGGTCTATTATCTCATCAAATTTTTACCATAAAATTTACAAGTTTGGAAAAGAAATTTGGCTCACCAAAGATTCAAATGTCTACGTTCTAACCAATCCATACACAACTCCACAGTGGATATCAAAACTTCCACACTTGATTACATCTTTGTACAAGCACGATACACTCCTTTTGGCAGGCACAGAAAAAGGAAAAATATACGTAAGCACCAATGGTGGAACCACATGGGAAAAAAAATTCGACGGCACATCCCAATATGGGCAAAATCAAAAAATGCGCATCGAGCAATTCATCATGCTAGATGGGTGGAACGGATTTGCTCTATTGGTCCCAGATGGTTCTCTATATTACTCTTCGAATTACCCTTCAGTTTTAAGTCTCATTCTGAGAACCACCGATGGAGGAACAAACTGGCAAGTTAATTACGTCACTCAACTGATTAAACTCAAATATTTTACTCGCATTGGTCAGAAGATCATAGCATGCGGTTACCAGCCCGCTCATCCTACCATCTCTGGAATTTATTTTATCGCTACCACCACGATGGGAAACTAAAAAGCTATGATACGAACTTTTAGCGTATTAAATTTAGTTTTGATATTAGCTTTGTTATCATGCACCAAACGAAATGAAAAAGCACTACACTACAAGAAAGAAGCATATGTTCTTCTTTACGAAAGTCGCTTTTCTGAAGCAGAATCGGCAATTAAAAAGTCACTTGATCTAAATCCATCTGACCCAGAATCATGGTATATTTTGGGAAATATATACATGAACACAAAAAAAATCGATGCAGCTATCGAAGCTTATACGAAGGCTATTGAAACAGATTCAACTTTTGGACCTGCCTATGTCAATCGCGGAAAAATTCTGAAAGAGAAAAAACTTTTTGATGCAGCATGTCAGGATTTTCTGAAAGCAGAAAAATATGGAATGCGTTCCATTTACGAAGATGCAAAATTCTGCAAATGAACTACTTCATCCGCAGGAGAATTTCAAGAATGGTGATGGCTGCTTCGCTAACTACCGTTCCAGGGCCAAAAATGGCCACCACACCTGCATTAAAAAGAAATTCATAGTCCTGAGGTGGTATAACACCACCAGCAGTTACAAGAATATCTTCTCTTCCAAGTTTTTTGAGTTCGTCGATAAGTTGAGGGATTAATGTTTTGTGACCGCCGGCAAGACTTGAGACACCGATAACGTGGACGTCGTTTTCCACAGCCATTTTGGCTGTTTCGGCTGGAGTTTGAAAAAGAGGACCCATATCGACATCAAAACCAATATCTGCATAGCCAGTTGCGACTACCTTGGCTCCACGATCGTGACCATCCTGGCCCATCTTAGCAATAAGGATACGAGGACGTCGACCTTCTATGCGAGTGAACTCTTCAGCTAACTCACGAGCTTTTCGAAAAGACGGATCCTCCTGACTCTCAGAAGAGTAAATCCCTGATATGCTTCGGATGGTAGCCGAATATCTCCCAAATACTTTTTCCATGGCATAACTTATTTCGCCAAGTGTTGCACGACGACGTGCAGCTTCAATGGCCAGCTCAAGTAAGTTCCCTTCGCCTGTCTCACATGCTCGAGTAATGGCATCCAACGACTCTTGGACAGCTTGCTGATCTCTTTTGCTTTTCACTTCTTGAATTCGCCTTATTTGAGCTTCACGTACGGCTGTGTTATCTACTTCCAAAATAGGTATTGGATCTTCTTTATCAAGACGATATTTATTCAGCCCAACAATGATATCTTTACCTGTATCAATTCTCGCTTGTTTTCTTGCAGAAGCCTCTTCAATTCTTCTTTGAGGGACACCTGCTTCAATAGCTTTAGTCATACCTCCTAATTCTTCTACTTCCTGAATAAGTTCCCAAGCTTTTCTAGCAAGCTTATCGGTAAGGTATTCCACATAATACGAACCACCCCAGGGATCAATGGCACGACAAATGTCAGTTTCTTCCTGAAGCAAAATCTGTGTATTTCGAGCTATTCGTGCAGAAAAATCTGTCGGTAAAGCTAATGCTTCATCCAATGCATTGGTATGCAAGCTCTGAGTATGCCCAAAAGCAGCTGCCATAGCTTCAATACAAGTTCGTATCACGTTATTAAAAGGATCTTGAGCTGTTAGACTCCACCCAGAAGTCTGAGAATGAGTTCTTAAAGCCATGGATTTTGGGTTTTGTGGATTAAAAGACTTAACAATCTTAGCCCAAAGTAAACGAGCAGCTCGCATCTTAGCAATTTCCATAAAATGATTCATTCCTATAGCCCAAAAGAAAGACAATCTCGGAGCAAAAGCATCCACAGGTATGCCTGCCTGAATACCTCTACGAAGGTATTCTAGACCATCAGCTAGTGTATAAGCTAGCTCCAAATCTGCAGTAGCACCCGCTTCCTGCATATGATAACCACTTATGGATATGCTGTTAAATTTAGGCATGTGCTGTGCAGTATACTTGAAAATATCAGTAATGATCCGCATAGAAGGTTCTGGAGGATAAATATAGGTGTTTCTCACCATGAATTCTTTCAAAATGTCGTTTTGTATCGTCCCACTCAGGTCGCTTTGCTTTACTCCCTGCTCTTCAGCTGTTACAATGTAGAATGCCATAATGGGAATAACAGCACCATTCATCGTCATAGAAACAGACATCTCCCCTAATGGAATCTGATCAAAAAGAATCTTCATGTCTTCAACCGTATCAATAGCAACCCCAGCTTTCCCAACATCTCCAATAACTCGTTCGTTATCGCTATCATAACCACGATGGGTTGGTAGATCAAACGCTACACTTAATCCTTTCTGTCCTGCGGCAATATTGCGGCGATAAAAAGCATTACTTTCCTCGGCAGTACTAAAACCCGCGTATTGTCTAATGGTCCAAGGTCTGATCACATACATGCTAGCATAAGGTCCTCTTAAAAAAGGAGGAATTCCGGCTCCAAAATGCAAATGCTCCAACCCTTCTATGTCTTGCTTGGTAAAAAAGGGCTTGATGGGTATTTGTTCAGCTGTTTGAAATGTTTCTTTAGTGATTATAGCAAAATTATCTTTCTCTTTTTGAAGATTTCGAATAACCTCTCTCAATGTTATGTTTTTAAATGATGCTCTCATACTTAAAAATTTTTAAAGACCAAACAACATGTTTTGATATTCTGTCAATGCCTGAAGAGCATTGGTACGAATATGAATAAAACTTTGAATTCCAGCTTGCCTAAGCAAAGCCTCATTTTCACCTGGATTTCCAGCAAGGACAATATGTAGATGAGACAACGAAGATAACAATTGTGCTAATTTTACTCCCGTTGTTAAGTATTCTTCGTCGCTGCTACATAATACCACAAGATCAGGAGATTTAGCTTGAATTTGTTCAACTAATGTATGATCTTCATTCTCAACAATCAATTCATCAACAGTAAATCCTGCAATCCCAAAAAAATTGGTCGAGAAAACAGCACGAGCATTACGCATAGTAAGATTACCAAATTGAAGAAGTAAAACCAACGGACGTTTTTTACCTTGGGTTACGTACCAATCTGTTTTCATTCTAAGCTTTTCATATGGTTCAGCTCCTCTTCTTAATTCTAATGCTGGTGAAGAAACCGCATTTTTGGAAGAGATTTTTTCATAATGAAGTTTTACATTTTCTAGGTTTTCTTTGAGGTTGGGATAATTGTTGATTCCCACGTAAGAAAACTTCCTACTTATAATGTCTTTACTACGAGCCTGATGAATCTTGTCGATTTCATTCCGTAAGAATCCACTTTCCATGGCTTTAATAAAGCCTCCCAAGTCCTCGATCTGATTAAAAAGTTTCCAAGCTTCTTCAACTATTACATCGGTCATGGTTTCGATGTAATATGAACCTGCTGCTGGATCTATAATTTGATCAAGTCTAGCTTCCTCACGAAGAATAAGCTGAGTATTTCGAGCAATGCGGTGACCAAACTCAGTCTCCTGCCCTAACAGAAAATCATGTGGCAAAATGGTAAGTTCGTCAATACCTCCAATCACAGCAGCCATAGCTTCCACTGTATTACGAAGCATATTGTTATAGAGATCATAATAGGTCTTATTGTATAGTGATGAGACTGCATGCCATGAGATTTTTTGCAATTCCTTTTTTTCAGAATATGCAGACACGATAACGGTCCATAACCTACGGGCTGCTCTGAATTTAGCAATTTCTTGAAAATAGGAAGATCCCACCGACATTGTTATTCGCATCTTTGGAATAATATCGGAAATATCCAAACCAAGGTCTTGCAAAATGACAAGATATTCATGAGCAAGAGAAAGAGTAAATGCCAATTCTTGAATCGCAGAAGCACCAGCATTAGCAAAATACTGCCCATTAACTTGAACAATTTTTAAATAAGGAAAATTTTTCTTACTCTCTTGCATCAAAAACTTCAGTTCATTTTTATTATCATCTAAACTGTTGTAGTATTGCCCATGAAGTAAAAAGTACGATAAAGGATCAAAATTAAAACCACCTTTCACTTCTGTGGAGTCTATTTTTCTTAAATCACAAACCCTTTTTAATAAGTCAATCAATAAAGAATAACTATAAAACGAATGTACATACAATAGATTATCAGTAAAATCAATGTCTTTCAATAACAAAGCCAACCACTCTACTTCGTTGATGTAATCAATCCTGAAACTTATACCATCAGCTCCCCTTTGCAAAGCATGTAAAGCAAAAGCATTGGCCTGTTGAATATCTAAAGTTTCGATTTGTTGAATAATTTTCCAACTATTTTCTTTTTCCTTATAACCCCTCTGAAAAGTCTGTACACCTGGGATATCGTCCAACAAATATTTTTCTACATCTTCACTCATGTAAAAAGGTTCGAGGATCACTCCGTCGTATAACTGCCAACGCATTTTCTTATCGTAATCAGACCCTTTTAGTTCAGCTGTTATGGCCTCTTTCCATTGTTCTTTGCTAACAGGAGTAAATTCGAAAAACATTTTTTTCATCTTTAAAAGATTTAAGCAAAAGTAATAATTTCTATCAATGATGATCTCTGAGAGATGATAAACATAATAAATTTACTGATGCTCTTCTTTTTGAGATTTATGACTAAAATTTAAGTTGTTGAACCACACCCCTTGATAGAACCCCCCTTGATATTCACAATCCTGAATTATATTATCTATCCGATAGTTTGACAAAGCCTATGAAAACAGTAAAAATATACCACAGAGGCATGCAACTCTGAATTGAAGTGGATGAACTTGTTACTGAGCTAACCGGCATTAGATTCTCTAAAATCAAACTACTACCCAGGTAATCTATATCATCTAATCATATAGCTTGAATTAATGATTTTTTCGGTTTTTTATAAGCAAATGATAAAAGCATACCCTTTGCAAGTTTGCATTAAATCATATTCATAGCGTTCATAATATTGATGCTGAGAAGCCTATCATGTGAAATGAAATGTAATGTTAATAAAAAAATTTAACTATACTTGATGTAATTTTACCAAAAAATAGCACTGCCTACTAATGACAATAAAGAGAATTGACCTCATTTGTAAGAAAATAATAGACACAGGCGAACAGAAATACTATGTAATGGAAGATATTGTAAGCAAAAAAAATTACTTACTACCATTTGAATATTATCACAAGTATCATTTTCAAGCCGGACAGAAGATATCAGCCACGATTGATAAAATTAATTGTAGTGGTGAAATTTTCATCGAACCCGATCACCCATACTACGAAACGGGAAAATGCTATTGGTTTAATCTTATCAGCATGAAAAAAAACGAAAAGTCCATCGAACTTATAGTTAAGGATATATTGGAAAACCAACTCTCATTATGCTTCACAGAAATACCTACAATTCATAACAATCAGGTTTTTCTGTGTGTTAAAGGTATACGTAAAGGTTTACCCATATTGTGTCTTAAGCCTGAAGACACTTTGATTTATCAAAAAGGACAATGGTATTACTTGCAAATAGAAAACATTGAAAAAAATAATCCTGATTCATATCTTATTCTTAGAGATGAAGAAGGTAGACATTTCCGGCTCCCTCTGCAAAATTACCACCATTATCCATTTAAAGTAAATGATACCATACGATGCTTTGTGAGCGATATAACTCCTGACGGAAAAATTCATTGGGAACCCGAACATCCATCGTATCCTCTTAATACAACTCTTCAATTGAAATTGCATTCTAAAGAAATAAAATACCTTTCGGAACAACAAAAAAAACATCCTTCATACGTGCTCGTCAATGAAAGAAATGATAAGTTTTACTTACCTATAGCTTTGATCGATCAGTCGACTAATTTGAATTCTTGGGAATGGTATCGAGTTTATCGTTATAGAAAGGGGAAGATCATCGTCAGACCTATTCAAAAGGACGAATAAATTCTAATGGCTTTGCAGCTTTTATACCTAAAAACTTTCCATTTTCGTAAACAAGTTTCCCATTCAGAATTGTTGCAATTACTTTTCCGTGTAATTCTACTCCCACCCAGGGTGACCATCCACATCGATATAAAATCTCATCCGGCCAAACCTTCCACCTGCTATCCATGTCGACAAGTATTAAATCTGCATAATAACCCTCACGAATGAAACCTCTCTCGGCTATGCGAAAAATTTCACTAGGCTGATGCGACATCCATTTTACTACGTCAATAAGATGAAAATTTCCCTCATGTACCAAAGTCAACATAACAGGAAGACCATATTGTATGGAAGGAATACCTGATGGAGATCTTAAATAAGAAGTCATCTTTTCATCACATGTATGGGGTGCATGATCTGTTGAAAGAGTATTTATGACACCATCTTTTAGCGCATCACGTAAGGCATCTCGGTCATCCGTAGTTTTTATTGATGGATTACATTTGATGAAATTCCCTAACTTTTGATAATCTTTATCCGAAAACCACAAATAATGAATACAAGTTTCAGCTGTTATATGAGGAGATTTACTTAATCTAAGAAAATTTACTTCATCAGCTGTGGAAATATGAAGCAAATGGAGACGTGTTTTAAATTGACTAGCAAGATAGACAAGATGAGAAGTTGCTGCCAAACAAGATTCTCGACTACGAATCAATGAATGATGATATGCTTGCAAGTGGTCATCGCCTATTTGTTTCCTAAACAATTCAGTATTTTGCCTTATAATTCTCTCATCCTCAGCATGAGCTACGATCAAGGGTAAATGTAAGGAAAAAAGTTTTTCAAGACCGTCAGGATCATTAAAAAGAATATTCCCAGTAGTCGAACCATAAAAAAGCTTAACACCAGCCACGTAGGGTAACATCAAGGCATGCAGTTCTTGAAGGTTTTCTAACGTGGCAGCTACATAAAAACCAAAATTTACCAGCATCTGAGATCTTGCAAGTTCATATTTATTTTCAAGCGTCTTGTAATCCACGGTTGGTGGTACAGTATTAGGCATTTCTATTACACTTGTTACACCTCCCGCTAAAGCAGCTTTAGATTCAGTCGTCATGCTGCCTTTCCACGTCAAACCAGGTTCACGAAAATGCACATGTGTATCGATGACGCCTGGTAACAGATATTTTTGATTTGCTTCAATTCTTTTATAATTAGATGGGGTTTTTAAACTTACCTTTTCTATTTTTTTAATTTTTTCCCCTTCGATAAGAACATCGGCTTCTATAATTTTTCCCTCATTAACCAACTGTGCACCAGCAATATGAAGTCCTTCATACATGAGACTGGTAACGTTTTTTTACATTGGTAAAACGAAGCTTAAGAACTCCCCAAAAAGCTTCTCGAATGATTTTCTTTGACATTTTAGATTGACCATATCTTCGATCAGTAAAAATAATGGGTATCTCCTTGATTTTAAAACCCAACTTATGAGCAACATATTTCATTTCTATCTGAAAAGCATAACCTACGAAAGATATCTTTTCAAGCAAGATTGACTCCAATACCCTGCGAGAATAACCAACAAATCCGGCCGTTGCATCATGAACAGGTAAACCTAAAATAAATCTCACATATTTAGAAGCAAAATAACTTAACAAAACTCTTCCTATAGGCCAGTTTACCACATTGACACCCTGAACATAGCGAGACCCCACAACAACATCATACCCATCATTTGAAAGAACTTCATACAATCGTACAAGATCGTCTGGATTGTGACTAAAATCAGCATCCATCTCAAAGAAATACTGATATCCATTTTCCAATCCCCAACGAAAACCTGTTATATATGCCGTGCCTAAACCTAATTTTCCATTTCTTTTTAAAAGATACAACCTTTCTTTGTATGTTTCTTGTAAGCTTTCCACAATATTTGATGTTCCATCAGGACTATTGTCATCGACGACGAGAATGTGAAAATCTACAGGAAGTGAAAAAACTTTTTTAATAATGTTAGATATATTATCTTTTTCATTGTAAGTAGGAATAATGACCAATAGCTGTTTTTTCACAAAATTTTTTACAAAAATAGAGTTTTTTTTTAGGAAAAAATTGATTTTCACGAAAAAACTGTATTTTTACTTCATGTATAAGTTATTGTTTTTTCCTTTTCAATGGTTATTCATTTTATGTTCCACCTTTCGAAAGTGTTTATATAAACTTCACATTCTAAAAAGACATACTTACAACATACCCATCATTTGTTTTGGAAATTTGAGTTCAGGAGGTACCGGTAAAACTCCCCATGTTAAACATTTTGCATATCTTCTAAATAGTGAAGGATTCCATGTTGCTATACTTCTGAGGGGTTATCGAAGAAAAACTAAAGGAATCATCCTCTGCACAGCCAATCACACTTTTCGAGAAATAGGTGATGAAGCTGTGGAATACGTTCGCTCTCTGCCACCTGATATACCGGTTGTTGTAGCTAGAAACAGACATCGAGGAATCCAATTTATTCTCAACAATTATCCAGAAACAGATGTAATCTTAATGGATGATGGCTATCAACATCTTCGAGTAAAAGCAGATCTTTACATTTTGCTCACAGATTTTCATCAACCATATTTCAATGATCACGTTCTTCCTGTCGGATCACTAAGAGAAACAAAAGCTGCTCGAAAGCGAGCTAACTACATAGTCGTTACCAAATCTCTCAAAATTTTATCACCTATCATTAAAGATGAATTTTTGAAAAAACTTAAGCCCTATCCTGGCCAACACGTAATATTCTCAACTTTTGGAAATTATGAACTATTACCAGTTTTCCCTAAGAATAACTCAAGACCTTTGACTACTAATCCTTATGCCATTTTTCTTATTACAGGAATAAAAAATCCATCACCCATCGAAGAAGAACTTAGATTACGATGCATGGATCTAAGATCTTATCTCTATCCCGATCATCACCCTTTTAGTGACAGCCAAATTCATAATTTCTTATTTGATTTTGATCGATATATGGTACCAAATAAGATCATTGTAACTACGGAAAAAGACTTACCAAGGTTGTTATACAAAGCTTCTGAAAAATTAAAAAAATACCCTATTTTTGTGATAAAAACCAACATTTTATTTCATCACATTAATGGAGAAAATTTTGAACAAAAAATAGTAAGCTATGTTAAAGAAAATAGAAAAAACAAAAAAATTCATCAAAAAGAAAATCAGCAAGCAATACGAAATTGCCATTGTTCTTGGAACTGGTTTGGGTGGATTGGTTGAAAAAATCAAAATTGATCTTGTCATTCCTTATCATAAAATACCTCATTTCCCTATTTCAACTGTAAAAGGTCATGCAGGTCAACTCATCTTTGGTGAACTTGCAGGGAAAAACGTCATTGCAATGCAAGGTCGTTTTCACTACTACGAAGGATATACAATGAAAGAAATCACTTTTCCGATTCGGGTGATGAAAGCTCTTGGTGTAGAATTATTGATTATTTCTAATGCTGCTGGGGGAATGAACCCTACCTTTAAAGTAGGCGATATTATGGTCATTAAAGATCATATCAATCTCATGCCATCCAATCCTTTGATTGGTAAAAACTATGAAGAACTAGGTCCTCGTTTTCCCGATATGAGCGAGCCATACGACAAAGCTTTGAGACAAATAGCTTTTGAAGCAGGAAAAGAGTTAGAAATAGACCTTCATGAAGGAGTGTATGTAGCGGTCTCTGGTCCCACCTTTGAGACACCTGCAGAATACAAATACATGCGAACCATTGGTGGAGATGCCGTGGGTATGTCGACTGTTCCTGAAGTAATTGTCGCTCGTCATGCCAACATGAGAGTTTTTGCCTTATCTGTAATAACTGACCTTGGCGGCATGGACCATGTAGTTCCTGTCAGCCACGAAGAGGTACTTGAAGCTGCAAAAAACGCCGAACCCAAGATGAGTAATTTGATCATCAAAATGCTTTCAAAAATTTAACTATGGATCGGAGGCAATTTCTTCGAAGCATTGCAAGCTTTGCCTCCCTTATGGTTCTCAAAAAAATACCTCTTCATGGATTGGATAGAGTTGAAAATAGTTCTCAAATGATCCCCTTTCACCGAGCAAAATTTTATGAAAAAATAGCAGACGGAATCATCCAATGCCTCTTATGCCCTCATCATTGCAAACTCCAAAAAGATCAAATAGGAATTTGTCGTACACGGATTAGTGATGGCAACGATCTATACACTCTTGCTTACAACAACCCCATTGCATTGCATCTAGATCCCATTGAAAAAAAACCACTTTATCATTTTTTTCCTACGAGTAAAATTCTATCTCTTGGTACAGCTGGTTGCAACTTTAGGTGTCTGAATTGTCAAAATTATTCAATTTCACAGGTATCTCCCCGCGATGTTTCATCTTTAAATTATACACCTGAGCAAATTGTTAATACAGCCATTGAACTCAACGTAAAATTCATCGCTTATACATATACAGAACCTACAGTTTTTTACGAATACATGTACGATATTGCCAAACTTGCTCACGCTCATGGTATCAAAAACGTCATGATTACCAACGGTTACATCGAAGAAGAACCTCTGAATCAACTACTTGAAAATATGGATGCTTTTAACATCGATTTGAAATCATTTAACAAACAAACTTACCGAAAATTATGTGGTGGAGATTTGGATGCAGTACTTCGTACCATCAAAAAAGTTCATCAAAGCAAAAGATGGCTTGAAATTACCAATCTCATGGTTACTGACTATACCGATAATTTAGATGAATTTAGTCAAATGATAGATTGGCTCTTAGAAAATGGTTTTGCTGAGGTGCCTTTACATATTTCTCGTTTCTTCCCTGCGTATAAATTATCACACTCTCGTCCGACTGATATTTCCATTATTAAAAAGGCACGACAAATCGCCATCGAAAAAAAGATCTCTTATGTCTACACTGGAAACATTCCAGGAGATGAAGGACAAAACACCTATTGTCCCTCATGTAAATCACTCTTAATTGAAAGAAATTACTATAACGTTCGATTAGTTAATATAAGCAATGGGGCCTGCCTTACTTGTGGGCAGAAAATTCCCGGTGTTTGGAAATGACAGTATTTCACAATATTGATCTTGTCGTTTTTGATTGGGGCAATACGCTAATGATTGATTTTCCCGATGAAGTAGGGCCTATGTATACATGGAAAAAAATTGCACTTATAGAAGGTGTCGATGAAATTTTACCATACCTTAGAAAAAAAAATTACACCCTTGCCGTAGCCACAAACGCAGGATTATCCCATGGTAGTGATGTTCAAAAAGCTCTAAAACGTGTTCACATAGCACAATTTTTTAGTTATATTTTCACTTCCCGAGATCTGGGTTACAAAAAACCTGATCCACTTTTCTTTGAAATTATTCTTAAGATGGTTTGCATCACCCCTAATCATGCCGTCATGATAGGAGACAATTACGAAAAAGATATAGTTGGTGCCGCTCATGTTGGTATGCATACCGTTCTTTTTTTCCCCAATTATCATGAAAGCATTTCTTTCCCAAAAGCTGATTTTGTTATTCGCAACATGAAAGAGATTGCATTAATTTTATAACTTCAATTTAGAAAAATCCATTATTTTTAAGCAAATTTTACGTATGAAGTGTTGGCTGTACTCCATGTTTTTGTTTATTATTCTATTGAGCAAAGCACAGATCACGTCTACTCAAGCTTTTTTACAAGGACAGGGAGGTGCAGGAGTAGCAGATGGAACTCATCCTTTTATTGATGCTAATCCTTCTGTTTCTGCATGGTCAGAAAACCCCACCATCATTGTTGGCTATTTCGCCCGTTTTTTTATGCACGAGCTCTCGGATAGAACTCTGACTTTCATATATCCTTTACCGGAAAGCCTTGGAACAACCTCAATCCAAATCTTTCAATCAGGTTTTCCCGCTTTGCACATGACAGGTTCGAAATTAAACTTCGCTAAAAATTTTGGAGAAAAATTTTCATTTGGCTTAAATTTCGATTATTATCAATTAGGCACTAATGTGGAATATTACGGGAAAAAACATCTTTTCATTTTGGAAGCTGGTTCGCAATTTAAAGTTAACAACAAACTTTCTTTAGGAACTTATGTCTTTAATCCTATTCAGCCCAGTATTTCACAGGTTACCCATGAAAGATTACCCGGAAAAATCATATGTGGGACAACATATTATTTTTCGGACAAAATGCTCCTGTCGATTGATATCAGTAAGATGATCAATCAGCAACTTTCTGGTCATGTTGGTTTACGTTTCACATTAAATTCGCGTGTGCGACTCACAACAGGTACCAGTTTTAACCCTTTTCAGTGGCATATGGGAACCATTTTTATTTTCAAAAAATTTCAAGCTATTTGGGCTATTAGTTATCACAATATTTTATCGTTTTCATCAGGCATTAATTTGATATATACTTTTGACAGAAAGGGAAAAAAAACTCAAAACGGTGAAGAATGAAAAAACTATTCCTTCTCAATATCTTTGTCTGTATTTATCTTCACTCTCAGGTGATTCCTGATACCACACCACGTTTTCCTTCCGATACACTTATCATTGAAGAAAAAATTCAAGATAAAATTGAACAATTTACAGAAAATACCGAACAAGAACAAGATTTTACTGAAATTTCTGAAAATCTCCAATATTTTGCACGTCATCCCATTAATTTAAATAACACCAACTATGAAGAATTGTCCAGATTAGGTTTGCTTTCCGATCTTCAAATAGGCAATTTACTTTTGCACATACAAAAAAATGGAAAACTTCTGTCCATTTACGAACTCCAATCCATCGAAGGATTTGATCTCCCAACCATTTACAGAATCCTGCCTTATATAAAAATTGCTAGCGAAGAAAGTAAGACAAGTTGGAGTTTTAGAAATGTAAGTAAGTTTTCAAAATCAGTTCTTATCTCACGGTATTCCCTCACACTACCTCTGGCTGTAGGATACTCAAGAGAAGATTCGTCTGGTTACTTAGGCTCACCCTACAAGCTCTTCATAAGGTACCATTTTTCCTATTTCAATCTTCTTAGTGCTGGTTTTACTGCCGAAAAAGATCAAGGTGAAGAGCTTTTCAGGGGTTCTCAAAAAAACGGGTTTGATTTTTATAGTGCTCATGTTTTCCTTCGCAAAATAGGTCCTTTTATGGCGCTTGCTCTTGGCGACTATACGTTAGAATTCGGGCAAGGCCTAGCAATGTGGACAGGACTTAGTTTTGGAAAAACATCCGATGCTACCTATATAAAAAAGGCCGGTAGGGGTATTCTGCCTTTTAGATCAGTTAACGAATTTAATTTCTTACGTGGTTTTGCAATGCAAATGAAACTTTTTCGTTCAGTATATCTCTACGGATTTGGAAGTATCCGTATGAAAGATGGTTCCATTTTACAACAAGATAGTCTTTCTCAAGAAGAATTTACAATTACTTCCCTCAATGAATCAGGACTTCACAATACGTATTCATCAATGAATCGAAAAAATAACGTTCAAGAAAAACTTTTAGGAGGCAGAATGGAAGTTAATTTATCCCGATTTAAACTAGGATACACTTCATATTTCCTTCACTTCAACAAGAATTTTGCCACACCTTCTGATTTGTACCAAATGTACGACTTCACCGGTAATACTCAATTAATGAACAGCTTTGATTACAGCATTCTACTAAGAAATTTTAACATTTTCGGTGAAGTTGCTCATGATGGTTCCGGGCAACCTGCTCATTTACACGGTCTTATGATGGCAGCTAATTATCACTATTCTGTGTCGGTTCTTTATCGCAATTTTCCTCGCGACTTTCACTCATTTTTTGGCACACCCCTATCCGAAAGCTCAAAACCAAACAACGAACGCGCCTGGTATATTGGCCAAGAAATAAAATTTTCAAGGCAATGGATTCTCAATGCCTACATGGATATGTTTCAGTTTCCATGGCTGAGATATTTAGTAGATGCACCCTCAGAAGGAACCGAAATTCTTGCCCAACTTAATTACCTGCCCAACAAGAAAACACAGTTAAGTTTGAGATATAAATACGAAGAAAAAAACAAAAACGTAAGCCAACAATACGTTAAAAAACCTGAATCTGATCAAAGACAGTGGTTTCGCTTCCACGCTACCTATCCCATTTCTAATGCTTTTATTTTCAAAACCAGAGTGGAATTATTATTACATAAATTTGCAACTCAACCTCTTAGAACAGGTTTTCTCGGTTACCAAGATGTTTTGCTTCGGAAAAAAAACAGCCCTCTTAGCCTCACTCTTCGCATTGCTTTTTTTGATACTTATTCATACGATGAAAGAATTTACGCCTACGAAAACGATGTTCTTTATTCATATACCATTCCTGCTTATTACTACAAAGGTTCACGGACGTATTTTATCATAAAATATACTTTTAAAAAACATCTCGACATTTGGTTACGCATTGCCCATACTTTATTTTTGGACAGAACAACTATAGGTTCAGGTCTTGATTTAATTAATCAGCCTTCTAAAACAGAATTAAAAGTACAAATCCGTTATACTTTTTAATAATTAGAATTTTTCAGAAATTTGCAAAAATATTCCATGTGTAAGTTATTAATCAACAAAACAGCCATCATTACAGGTGCTGCCAGAGGCATAGGCAGGTGCATTGCTCAAGTCTTTGCAGAACATGGTGCCAACGTTATAATAACCGACATCCAGTTCTCTGATGAATCTTTAAAAAGTATTGAAGAACTTAATCAGTTAGGAATAAAAGCTAGAGCCATTCAGAGCAATGCTGCTGATTTTAACGACTGTGAAAAACTAATAAATGAGGTTAGCAAAGAATTTCCCACTATCGATATTCTAGTAAATAATGCTGGCATCACACGAGATAATATCATGCTTCGAATGACTGAAGAAGATTGGGACAAAGTGATAACCGTCAACCTTAAAAGCGTTTTTAACATGACCAAAGCTGTTCAGCGTATTATGCTGAAGCAACGCTCAGGTTCTATTATCAATATGAGTTCCATTGTTGGCCTCGGTGGCAATGCAGGCCAAGCAAATTATGCTGCCTCGAAAGCTGGCATTATTGGTTTTACCAAAAGTATAGCTAAAGAGTTAGGAAGTAGAAACATTCGTTGTAATGCCATAGCTCCAGGATTTATTGAAACTGAAATGACAGCTAAGCTCCCACCGGAAGTTCGTGAAAACTGGATTAAAGACATTCCCCTTGGTCGTCCAGGATCGGTATATGATGTAGCGAACCTGGCTCTTTTCTTAGCTAGTGACCTTTCTAGCTATATCACTGGTCAAACTATTACCGTTTGCGGAGGCTTGCATATTTAACACCATGTCTTTCGATTTACCTTTTCCAATCCTTTGGATTATTGGTTTTCTTATAATTGCCACGACTTTAGCTTTATGGCTTTATCTTTTTAACCAATCTTTTCGTATTCCTCAAAACAGAAAAATTTTCCTAGCAGTTCTACGCTTTTTTCTTCTATTTACCCTACTTTTTCTATTGCTTAGTCCTCTCTTTAAATTTACTAGAAAAGAAACCATCAAACCTATTTTTGCTATTCTAGTTGATGCTTCACAGTCTATGATCAAAAACCGGGATTCTTCTTTGATTAAGAAAGAAATACCTGAATTTATCCAGGATCTTCAATCTAGTCTTACTGATTACGACGTTAGAATTTATTCTTTCAGCGATAGCCTCAGAAACAACTTTAAGGATTTTTCAGGTAAAATCACCAACATTTCGGATGCCTTATTGCAGTTAAGACAACGCCTTCAGGATAACTGGTTGTCAGAAGTTCTCCTCATATCTGATGGAATATACAATATGGGGGCTAATCCAATACTCATGGCTAGTCAACTTCCATTTCCAGTCCATTGCATGGCCGTAGGAGATACAACTCCTTCAATAGACCTATCCGTTTCTTTCGTCCAGATCAACAAAGAAGTTGGTTTTAACGCATATTTTCCAATAGAAATCTCGGTCAATGCCCATGGTGCCTCAGGAAAATCCTCTGTGATCAAAGTTTTTTTAAATGATAAAAAGATTTCGGAACAAAATTTATTTATAGCTTCCCCTGCTTATTCAAAATTTATTTCACTTCAAGAGTTAGCTACGCAAAAAGGTCTCAATAAAATTACAGTTATTTTCGATCCCTTACCTGAAGAAAAAAACAAGAATAATAACGTAGTAACAGTATACTTTAATGTAATCGAAAAAACAAAAAACATTCTCATTTTTGCTGAAACCATCCACCCCGACATCCGTAGCATTAAAGAAGCTCTAGAACATTATGCTCAATTTTCTGTTGATGTTTTTCGAAAAGAAGAAGTCCCTACCATCAACCTAGATAAATATAATCTAGTCATATATTACCAGTCTCCTCAAAGTCCTACCTCCCCTCCGCTCTTCCAGGAAATTACCCAACGACAAATTCCTGTTTGGTTTATTGGAGGAATGAAATTTAACTATCATTTTCTAATGTCACAAAAAACAGGGATTAACATTAAAATCCGATCAAATAATTCGAACGAAGTTTTTCCAGCATTTAATTCAAATTTTAGTCTTTTCACCATGCCCGAAAACGAAAAATCTTTTTTCGATAATCTTCCCCCTCTAGAGTTGCCTTTTGGTGAATATTCAGCAGGAACAACTTCACAGATTATGCTTTTTCAGAAGCATGGCAAAGTTGTAACACAACAACCTTTGCTACTATTCAATAAATGGCAAAACGTCTACTTTGCATATCTTTTAGGTGAAGGCATATGGCAGTGGAGAATTAAGGCTTTTGTTGACTATCAAAGTCATGATATTTTTGATCAGTTCATCGCTCGTATTGTTCAGTTTTTAACTGAACACACAGAAAAATCACGGTTTCTTGTGAAATACAAAACAAATTACAGTTCGTTTGAATTGGTGCAGATGACTGCCGAACTCTATAATACCCAATATGAACTTATTAATGATATCCCTATTGTTATAAACATTAAGGATAGCAACAACCGAATTATGACCTATCAATTTGAACCTGAAGGAAACGCCTATTCTTTGAGTCTTCAGGGGCTACCTTCAGGCATTTATCAATTTACTGCTTCCGTTCAGGACAACCGCTACCCTTTCAAGCAAAGCGGACAATTTAGTATTAATGCATTTAACCCTGAATTGCTTTCTTTGAAAGCTAATTACAACTTGCTCAAACAAATCGCAGAACTTACTGGAGGAGACTACTTTCAGATCTCTAGCAAAAAAGAGTGGTTAGCAAAAATCCAACAAAAAACTCCTTCAACACGCGAGAAAAAAATCACTCGATACGCCAGTCTCATTGAATGGCCCTACATCTTTTTCTTGCTTTTACTTTTAGCCACCATAGAATGGGGCTGGCGAAAATGGGAAGGATATTATTAATTCACCTGAGGTTTAAAATACCTGCTCCCTAGGTATAAGAAACTTTCATTTTGAGGTTGCATAGCATATCCTGAAAGTAAGTAATTGTAAGCTGTTGAAGTATTTCCTTCTAATAAATAGAGGGCTGCACCTAAGAGATAGATTTTATCACTGGTTAGTGCATCTTCTTGCTTCAAAAGGTTGTCAAGAATCGCAAACGATTCTTGAGTTCTCTTTTTGAAATACAAAGCCACAGCTTTTAATAGCAAAGCATCAGTCTTTGATAAAGGTAACTGTAAATAATTTTCAATGTTTGCAAGAGCTTTATCGTATTGTTTTAATGCTATATATAACTTAGCCAATAAAAGCAAATTATCTGGATAAAATCCTATCTTCTCCTTTTTGGATTTAATGTCTTCTAATATAGCTACGGCTTTTGCCGTATCTTTTTTGGCTCTAAGATAAATATATGTTTGCAACATCTTGACATTAAACATTTTACCATGAAAATAAACTACAAAAGGTTCGAGATTTTTCTCCGTTTTTGAAAGCCAAAATAAAGATGAATCTGGCATGTTTAGCAATAAATACAACCAACTCAGAGATTCTTGGATTACGAAAGGAAAAATTGACTCAGATATTGATTTTTCAGCTTTTAATAGCTTAGATTTTAACAACTGCAAAGAATCCTTGTCGCATGAAGACATTTTAACTTTTATTTCCTTACTTGAAAGATCGGGAAGATACCTCATCACGTAGAACAATAACTTCCCTAATGAGCCTAAAAGCTGATATCTTATGTCGTTAGATTTTTCTAATTTGGTCAGCATTTCAATTTGTATGATTTGACTGAGGCAAAGTTTTCTATCCTGATCCAATGTAGTTGTTAATGAATTCACAGTGTTATAGAGGGATATGATAAGTCCTGGAATATATTTGAATAAATCGATTTTTTTAAAACGTTTTATGCCAAGAAAAAACATTGAATCAACTTTTTCGTACATCGACATTCTGCTGTAAAGCAAATAAAGACCCAAGAAAGCAAGAGAGTCTAGAGAATCCTTAGCCAAAGCTTGATTATAAAAGTAATAAGCAGAGGATATATCGTTATTACAAACCTCACTCCACTGAGCAGCCATTGCAAGTACATGAGGATCTGACGAAAGACCCTGATTATATGATGTTAATTCTTTGTTTAGTCTAAACGATAACACCACAGAAATTGAATCTGCTTTGGCATAATTTCCAAGAACTTTATGCAAGGTAAACAATTTCAAATACGTATTTATACTATCTTCAAGATTCTTATAAAACTTTAATGAGTCGTTGAAGGATTCAATGTGCTTGCTTATACTAGAAAAAGAATTTTTGATGTCTCCCATCTTAAGGAAGTCGTAAGATGATATTGTGTAATTGACTGTTCCGAAAGAAAACTGATCAAAAATAAAAGCAGTTAGAAATGCTTTTTCGTGCTTGTCAACAGTTTTAATGGGTGTTTCTTGAAAGGGAAATTTCTGAGCACCAACAAAAGAAAAACCAAACAAAACACATATGATGAAACTATGTCTAAGCTTCATATAAATTTATTTTTCTACCATAGGATTTTTTGCGTATTCCAGAAATAGAATATGAACTTGATTAACTTCGTGGGTTACTGAAAGTGGGTACACACACTTATTTCCAAATGGCATTCCACTTTTTTCAAGCAAAAAAAGACTAAGTAATGATGTATTGAATTCAGGTAGTGGCTTAACATAAGAAGCAAGAATTTTTCTTTTGCTTTCATACTTACTGACGAGTTCTTTCTCTTCTCGTGTTTTAGGATTAAAAACCAAGTTAAATCTTGTAGATTTTTGTCGATCGATTAAATGTTCAATGCCCATAGTGGTGGGTAAATTAAAAAGTACTTTTCCAAGACTATCGTTTATTAAAAACTGGGCATAATACCTATCAGGATCCCATTTGGGTTCCCATCTGAAAACAATTTTAGGATGGTAAGAAGGTAGCGACTGAAGTTTTTCAGGTTGGATGATAGAATCACATTTTCCATCCAACAACCAATACGTGGCACTGCTTTGAAATATAATTAAAGAATCATTAAAAGACATGCTCCACGATGAAGGTAATTTTGTGCGAATGGTATGCAAAATGGTGTCCTGTAAAACAAGACTTGCTTGAGAATTAATGACAAAACTTATTAAAGCAAAAACAAATACAAAAAAATATTTCATAAATTTCATAAATTATTATGTTCTTAACGTAATCGGCATTACAAGCATTAGTAATTCTTCTTTGTTATCAGTTTCTTCCTCGGGTCGAATGATCACGGCTCTATTGGGAGATGTAAACAAGAAAAGAACATGTTCACTACTCATATTATTGAGCAAATCGAGTAAAAACTTAGCATTGAAACCTATTCTGAAGTTATCGCCCTCGTATGAACATGTCAGACGTTCTCTAGCAGAATTGGAAAAATCGAAATCTTCAGCTACTAGCAGTAGCTCTTGACCATTGATGTTAAATACAACCTCAGGCAGAGCTTGATTGGCAAAAACCGATACTCTTTTAAGTGCAGAAATTAACATTTCTCTATCAACCACCAAACGATATTGACTATCCTGAGGAATAATGTTTTCATAAGCAGGGTACCTCCCCTCAATCAAACGACAACTAATGAAATACTTATCAAAAGTAAATGAAACATTGGTTTCATTGAATCTTACGATTACATTTGCATCAACAGAAGACAACAAATTCTTCAACAAAGGGAGAGGTTTTTTGTGCAGAATAAAAGAAAAAGCATTATCACCCTTAACATCAAGGCGTCGATATCTTATTAATTTATGACTATCGGTGGATACAAAATTGCTATATTGTGGGGATATCTCAAAATATACACCATTCATTTGAGGTCGCATTTCATCGTAGCCCACTGCAGGCAAAGTTCTTATGATAGCTTGAGACAAAACAGAACTCTCTATGAGCAACTCGCGAGGATTCTCTAATTCTGTAAAAACAGGATAATTTTCGGCATTATATAATGACATCTTATAAATACCATTGCCTGTATTGAGTTCTCCCATCAAATTTTCCAGATCGAATGTGAATGTTACGGGTATATCGGGTAAATTTTTTAAAGTCTCTAACAATATCTTAGGAGGAACAGCTACTTTTCCTTCCCCCGAAAGCATGGTAGGACTAAGTGTTACTGTTGCCCTGGTTTCATTGTCAGTTGCTGTTACATGTAACACTTCACCATCACTTTCAAACAAATAATTTTCAACAATGGGAACCAAGCTGTTTGTTCCGATGAGTTGGTGGATACTTTGCAAAGCCCTCTGTAAAACTTGACTTGAAATAACAAAATTCATAATATCAAATTTTTAATGCAAAATTACGATTTGTTGATTAAATTTCCTTTTCATTAATTCATTTTTTTAACCTAAAGTCATCTAACCTTTTCATCAACGGCCCAAAAACAAAATATTGAGTCATGACCACTTCTCCAGAGGGTAAGACCCCCCATAAATACTCAGGATCATACTCAATAGGTTTACCCTCAATATTGGTACTTCCCTTAGGTGCTTTAATCTTAATGAGATGAATAAACTGTTCCTGATTTTGTGTGGTCTTAAGTTTTATGGTACAGAATGGAATGAGCTGGCGAATAGAATCTAATTTATCAGGTGAAGCATCATCAATAAGTGACTCAAATCGTACATCAACAAATTGAGTTAAAAAAGCAATGATAGAAATAGTGTCAGAATCGAGTAATTCTATTCCATTTAAATTCAATAACTTAAATTTACCATTATGAGAAATAATTCTAAAAGAGTTTTCGGGAAATGCCGGATATTTGATTTCAACTTCTTTAATATCATGAATTTGAGCTTCAAAAACTTTATGACTTCTCCAGTCTCGCTCGAATGGACTAAATCTTGAATTGATAAAACCCATAAAACCAGGTATGTGCAAAACGTATGGATTCTCATATCCTTCCATAAGAAAAAATGAGCCAGTTTGATCTTTCGTGGCATGACCAACGTAAAATGTCCTGACCCGTTTAATGTATGGAAACCACCTCATATTCAGCAAATTCCATCCATAAACGCGTGCATAAATTTCTACCTTAATTCCATGGCTAGCCAATTCACGTATTACATTATCCCTCATTGAAAGAGGTACAGGATTTCTAACGGTCATGTTAAATAGGGTATAAAGAAACTCTTTGATCACGTCCCGGTGGGCTTCATATTTACCATTTACCATCCAAATATTACCTTCTTTTCTTTCGAGTAATACCCTATTTCCTTTCTTGTCGGCAATAAAAAACTTTACTACTGAAGCTGTATCAAGAAATGCAAAATCTTTCTCTCCAGGATATATATCAGAATTTAATCGGAGTTGGATAAAATTAATAACCACTGGAAATAATATAACAGCCATTAAAAGAACTAGCGTAAAAAGTATCTTTTTCTTTTTCATAACTTATCTTTTCAACCATTTTCGGAGTGAAACTCTCTTAATAATCACAAAAGTTATGCCTGAAAGCACAATGAAAAAAACGGGTAGGAAGATGTTGAGAAATACAATAAAATTTCGATAACTTTTAACTTTAGTTTTATCAAGCAATCGAATAATGATCTCACGAGACCTTATATCCAAAATATTTTGTTCATCAGTAAGATAACTCACACAATTTAATATAAAATCTTTGTTCCCATAAGTAATCTTCGTAAAGCGATCGTAACCTAATGGAAATGTATAAAATGAACCTTGTTGATAGATAAACTGATTTTGAGCAACGTTTCCATCAGAAACCACAATCATCTTGGTGGGCTTACTTTCAGCTTGAAAACCTATTCCCGTATCTTTCTCTATTTCTGGGGGAAGCCTGTGTTTAAAAACACTTTGAAATTGCCCTTCGAGCAACACTGCTACAGGTAAGAAAGACTTATTAAAAAATTGTTTACTAGGTTCTTCTTGCAAAACACGTAATGAAACAATAGTAGGAGTATTGAGTACACGTGAAAACTGAGAACTCGTCAGAAGAATTGTCTTCTTAACATGAGGTACTGGTATGGTATCGATAGTTGATGCGAATTCAAAACGAATGGCATTAATATTTCTAACAATCGGATGCCCCCGAGGATTAGCAATAGCAGGAAAGTAATAAAAATTGTAATAATTAAAAACAGGACGCCCACCTTCTTCTCCTGTTTTAATAGGAATTGGACAACTGTTAAGATCAAGCAAAATATTGGGGTTAACCCTTACCCCATACTTAAAAAGCATATCTTCCAAATTTATCTCATTGGCAATAGCTGGTACTTCGGGTCGAGATCGGAGTGAGTCAATGGTCGTCCATGCCCCATCAATTAACCACAGTACCCTTCCCCCTTTCATGATAAATTGGTCTATGATAAATTTGTCTTTTTCATCAAAAACGGAATCAGGACCAACTATGATCAACGTACGAACTCCATCAAGGGCTTTTAACTGATGGTTTATAACCACCTTTTTCACGGTATAGTATTCTGATAAACTTCGAGCCAGGTCATCAACCAACATGGGTTCCGCCTCGCCATGTCCTTGCAAAAAAGCCACTGTATATTTTTGCGTTTTTTGCAGTCTACGTATAGCATCTACCAAATTAAATTCAATATTTTCAATCGACTGATTGATCAAAATTTCCTTATTTACTTGCTGAAAAGCCTGAACGAAGTTGATGGGAATTTCACGGTCTTTGTAATATGCTAAAGCACAAGGCCAAATGACTTTTCTCTCTTGAGATTCGGCTTCAAAACGATGATCTACCGTAGGATATAATCCTTTTCCCGTTAATTCCTCATATATGTCCTGAATCGTACGCTTATCTTTGCCTTCAAATGGATTGATAAAATCGTATTGAATCTTAGATTTATTATAGGCCTTGAATTCATCAAGCATGTCACGAATAGCATTCCGAAGTTTCCTATATTCTGCTGGTAAATCACCTTCCAGATATATTTTGAAATAAACAATATCATCTAGCGATCGTAATATTTGACGCGTAGTTGACGATAGGGTATATTTTTTTTCCTGAGTTAAATCTATTCGAAAGAAAAAACGCGATGAAATTATGTTTATCAGGAAAATCAACATCAAAATACCCAGAATGTACAAGTATGATTTTCTCTTCATCTCATTTTTTGTTTTTTAGGTTTAACCAGCTCAAAAAAAGGAAAAAGAAAATGACCGACAAAAAATAAACAACATCCCTACTATCAACCACACCACGACTTAGAGACTTATAGTGTTCTTCAATACCAAGAGATTTGATGAAAAGCTCACCTTTACCAAATATACCAATATCATAAATGAATTCAAACCCCAAATACATGAACGTAGAAAAGAACAATCCCAACACAAAAGCTACCAAGTGATTTTTGGTAAGAGAAGATGCAAACATGCCAATGCTTAAGAATGAAGCTCCCATGAGAAACAAACCCACATAAGATCCGTTAATACCACCTATGTCAATGTTTCCCACAGGAAAAGCAAGATAATAAAGACTAGCATAATAAACCAACGTGGGTAACAAAGCAATAAGTAGAATCAGTAAGCCTGCCAAAAACTTGGCTATCACTATCTTGGCTTCTGAAATAGGTTTAGTGAGTAACAACTCAATGGTTCCATAACTGAACTCGTCCGAAAACATTTTCATTGAAATAGCTGGTATGAGAAAAAGAAAAACAAACGGGGTAAGCAAAAAAAATCCCTCTAACGTAGCATAACCGTAATTCAAAATATTAAAACTTCCCTGAAACAACCAAAGAAGTAAACTGGTACTGACCAAAAAAACAATAATAACAATATATCCAATAAGAGAGAATAAAAAGGATTTTACTTCCTTCCAAAACAGGTACCACATCTTAACAAAATTCTGGGACCAATTTACAAAAGATTATTCAATGATGGAGATCCATCCAAATTTGTCTTCTTCCGTGCCAAATTGAATACCCATGAGCTTCTCGTAAAGTTGGGTTGAGTATTTACCGGGTTTTCCATCACAACAATAGAGATATTTTTGACCTGTGTCCAAATCATATATTTCACCAATGGGCGTAATGATGGCTGCTGTTCCGCATGCACCTACTTCTTCAAAAGTTGGTAATTCTTCAACCGTTACTGGCCGTACTTCTACTTTCATTCCGAGATCCGCAGCCAACACTTGAAGCGATTTATTCGTAATAGAGGGCAAAATGCTGGGACTTGATGGTGTTATGTAAGTATTTTGTTTAATTCCAAAAAAATTAGCCGCACCAATCTCATCGACAAATTTTTTAAATTTGCTATCCAAGTACATAGCAGCTGAATATCCTGCTTCATACGCACGAATCATCCCTCGAAGACTAGCTGCATAATTTCCCCCAACTTTAATGTTACCCGTTCCTAACGGTGCAGCTCTATCACTATCATGAATGATAGCAATTTTGACCGGTTTAAAACCATCTTTAAAATAAGGACCTACTGGAGTCACGAAAACTATAAGTGCATATTCTTTCGATGGTTTGACACCTACTTCTGGTCCTATTCCTATCAATAATGGTCTGATATATAACGAAGCACCAGTTCCATAGGGTGGCAGAAATTCGATATTTTCCAGAACAGCTTTTTTGATGCATTCAAAAAATAACTCATCCGACACTTCAGGCATGAATAAACCACGTGCACTATTTCTCAAACGGGCAGCATTTTCTTTCCATCTAAATAAGCGAATGTCTCCTTTGACTCCTCGGTAAGCTTTTAAACCTTCAAATGCTTGTTGACTATAGTGTAAGGCCGTTGCAGCAATGTGCATGTTTAAATACTCACTATCACTTAATTGAGGTTCACTCCATTTTCCATCCTTGTAAAAGCAACGGACATTAATTTTTGTTTTATGATATCCAAACGGAAGTTTGGACCACTCTATGTTTGTCATAAAAATTAAATTTTGCTCAAATATATGCTTTTTAGCAAACAAGTGTATACGTAAAAAAATTTTTTCTTTTCAATTTGATAACATAATGTACAAAAAAAATTAAAGCATACATTTATTAATATTTATTAATTTTAAAACAAAATTTTAAATATGATTATGAGACTGTTTTATTTTATTTTGATCTTGAAATCGATTTTAGCATTTTATCCACAAAGTGTAGGCATCAATAACTCCGGCTTATCACCAGATGTAAGTGCTGGTCTTGACATAAACTTTACCAATAAAGGATTGCTTATCCCCCGAGTAACACTCCAAGGGGAAAATGATGCAACAACCATCCCAAATCCAGCAACGTCTTTGCTCGTATATAACACAGGAACAGGTGGATTACAACCAGCAGGATTTTATTACAATCAAGGAACTCCCGCATCTCCCTTATGGACTCGTCTTCCTAGCCACTCAGAAACCTGGAATACGACTGGAAATTCCGCTACCGATCCCAACCTCCACTTCCTAGGAACCACAGATGCCACAGATTTAATTTTTAAAACAAATCATCAAGAAAGAATGAGAATAAGTCACATCAACGGTAATATAGGTATCGGAACAAGCAATCCTACAGATAAGCTCGATATTGAAGGGAATATCAAATTTTCAGGTTTACTCAAACCCAACAACAATCCTGGCTCAACCGGAGACGTTCTGGTTTCGCAAGGTGCAAGTTCACCTCCCATATGGACCTCTGCCATCAAAGGAACGCTAGCTGGTGCATGGGAAGTTTCTCCTTTAACTGCCATCAGCACCAGCTCTTTTTCATGGGAAAACACAGATCTCACTCTTAACTTTTTCTTACCAAGAAATTGCACCGTATATATGTATTATACTATAAATGTTCAACCGAATGGTAATCCAGGAGTTGGTTACATACAAACTCGTTTGATAATCGATGGCACTCCCGATAGAACAACGGCATCCCATTATCAACCATTCTGTAGCGGTGATTGCAATGTAAACATATCTGGAGTAAAGGTAATGAGCATGAGTTCGGGTAACCACAGTGTTACTTTGCAGTGGAAAGTCACCGAAAATCCGATTATGTGGTCTAGCAATCCTAATTGGTGTGATGGATATTGCGCAGCAAGAAAACTTGTGGTTATGGCTTTTTATGAATAAATCATCACTCAGCTCAAAATCCTATTATATATTATAATCAAAAAACATAATGCCAAGGCCATCAAAGTTGGTCTCATTTTTGTTTACTAAGATGAAAAAACTTCTGTATGTTTGTAAAAAATTCTATGCGTTTACAGGTAGGCATTGTTATTTTATATGCAGCATTTTTTTTACATGCTCAAACAAACCCTTCTCTTCCTAAGATTGAATTGAAGACCATGGATGGAAAAATCATTTCCACTGATTCTATTCAAAACAACGGTAAGCCTATTATTATGAGCTTTTGGGCTACATGGTGCAAACCATGCATCAAGGAACTTAACATCTTTGCTGAGCATTATGATGAATGGGTTGAAGAAACAGGTGTTAAGCTTTTTGCCATCAACGTTGATGATCAGCGAACTTTTGCCTCTGTAAAAACATTGGTGAATGGGAAAGCATGGCCTTTTATTGTTTATTGCGATCCCAACGGGGAATTTAAGCGCGCGATGAACGTCGTAAATATTCCACATACATTTATTCTCGATGGTGAACGAAAAATTGTTTGGCAACATAGTACTTTTGCAGAAGGTGCCGAAGAAGAAGTTATCGAAGTAGTTAGAAATTTGGTCAAAAAGTAAATTCAATGCGTCTCATTTGTTGGGTATTATTGTTTTCGGCGTTTTTCTATCAATTGATAGCTCAACAAGATTGGCAAATCAATGGGGATGTTCAGTTGGATGCCCAATACTACTTAGAAGATTCAACAGCAGGAGCGCCAGCTGTTAAGGAACATCTTTTGTCGAACGGATATTTTAACTTGTCTGTTCGTCGAGGTGGAATTTCCATGGGCATTCGTTACGAAAATTTTGCCAATCCCATGTTGGGATTTGATCCACGACTAAAAGGTTCCGGTTTCCCCCATAGATACATTGAATATCAACATTCATATTTTTCAGTATGCGCTGGAAGCTTTTACGAGCAATTTGGATCAGGCATAACTTTACGAAGTTACGAAGAGCGAACTTTAGGGTTTGACAATGCCATTGATGGTATTCGTTTACGCGCTCAAGTTCACCCCGCACTTCAAATCAAAGCACTCATAGGTCAACAACGTCAGTTTTTTACACGATCTGAAGGGCTTATTCGAGGCATAGATGCTGAATTTTATCTCAATGAACTTAATGACAGTTTGCGTTCTTTTCCGCTCAATATTAGATTTGGTGGCAGTGCCGTAAGTCGATATCAAGTAGATAAGGATCCGATGTACAAACTTCCTGAAAACGTCTTAGCATGGAGCATTCGAAATGCTATCGGTTACAAAAATGCTTCCTGGAGCAATGAATTCGGGTTCAAATTCAACGATCCTAACGCTACTAATCATTACATTTATAAAGATGGCATGGTGATTCTTTCTACCTTTACATATGCTCGTAAAGGATTTGGACTTTTACTGAGTTACAAGCAAACAGATAATATGGACTTTAGGTCAGACCGAACAATCACTGGTTTAGCCAGTACGATCAACTATATTCCAGCTCTTGCACGTATACATTCATATTCTCTAACTGGAAAATATCCTTATACAGCTCAACCCAACGGAGAAGCAGCTGTCCAGGCACAACTAACTTTCAAGATTCCTAAAAAAAGCAAGCTTGGTGGTAAATATGGAATGGATTTAAGTATTCAATATGTTCGTTCCCAATCTATCGATAAACAACCCATCAACGATTCTACACCGCTTTATACCAGTGGAACCGATGGATACGTAAGTCGGTTTTTCCGCCTCGGAAATGAAACATACTTCGAAGACTTTGACATTGAAATTCAAAAAAAGTTTTCCTCATCCTTAAAGGGAGTGTTTTCCTATGTATATGTAGTTTATAACAGTTTAATTGCTGAGGGTCATGATTATGGCATGTTTTACGCGCATGCCACTGTTATTGATTTAACTTGGAAAATATCATCTAAGCATGCTTTACGATTCGAAGCTCAACATCTTTACAAAGAGCAATACGACAGAAATTGGGTGGCCGGACTTATTGAATACTCTCATGCGAAGGGTTGGTTCTTTTCCATAAGCGACAATTTCAATTATCAACATCCAGACCCTACAAAAAGAATACACTATTATTCATTTCATCTCACCAAAAATATTCAAGCTACTCGAGTCAGCCTAACTTACGGAAAAACATTTGAGGGTATTACTTGTGTTGGAGGAGTTTGCCGTTACATGCCAGCCACGTATGGAATTTTGTTGTCGTTCAATACATCGTTCTAATATGAAAAAAAATATAATTGTTTTTGGTTTAGCGATGATATTGATGGTTGGGTGCGATATTGTGGAACCACCTTACGTAGAGACACTTCCACCAAGTCCAACCGATTCGGTTGTTCAGAAAGTATTGCTTGAAGAATTTACCGGACATCTTTGCCCCAATTGTCCTGAAGCTGCTGAAATTGCTCATCAACTTCAGTTGATGTATCCCAATCAAGTCATTGTCATTAGCATACATGCAGGATACTTTGCCAATCTTCAGTCCCCAAACTACATGACCGACTATCGCACAAGTGTCGGAAACGACCTTCATAACTTTTTCGGTGTCTCATCTTATCCCATAGGAATGATCAATCGAATTGAACGAAACGGTATTAGACTTTTTGACAAAAATGCATGGGCGTCGATCATTGACTCTATGATTCACACAACACCAAAAATCAAAATTTCATATCAGAAACAATTCAATATTTCTTCGTCAACATTGCAAGCAACCATCGAATTCAAAATTCTTTCCAACATAGATCACCCCCTAATGTGGTGCGTCTTCTTTACAGAAGATAGTCTGATAAGTTATCAAAAAAACAACAATCCTAACATAGGCCCCACTCCAGAAATACCCAATTATTCACACGATCATGTATTGAGAGGGGCTGCTTTTGGTACGTGGGGAGATACTTTAACTTCAATTCCATCTCCCAACGGAACAATCATTAATAAAAATTTAAATTACTCTTTTGCTTCTTCCAGTTGGAACTTAAATCACGTGCATCTCATCGTTTTCGTTTACAATCCGGCAAACTATCAAATACTTCAAGTGGAAAAATTCAGTTTGTTATAACTAACCTTTCATATTTGCTCGGTCGAAATTACAGAAATAAAAATAAAATGCGAAAAAAAGATCTATACAACATCTTTTTAAGCATTAACTTTAAAATTAGGAGTATGCTCCTGGAGATTTAGGTACTTATACACTGTAGGGGTTGTTTATCATTAGATAACCTATAACGCAACTAATCCTAAGTGATGAAATTTTAGCAATGTCAATTTAGGCTTTTGTGCAAAATTATCCTGTTATAGCTGTCCACTTTTCAAGGTTACTAGTTTTGAAATATATTTGCTATGAATTTAATTATAGTAAACTTACTCTAAAGGTCTTAAATTATGAAATATCAACACAAAATTTTTTCACATACAATTATTTTCTTTTTATTTTTTTCGACAACCATCTTTTCTCAACATATGATTGATTTAAACACATCAATTAATAAGGCTTTAGTAAACTCACATCTTTTAAAATATGCTGAAAAAAACATAGAAAGCCACAAAACCCTTTTACCTACATCTTTTGCATTGGAGAAAACTGAATTATATGTCAATTATGACGAAAACAATATAACTCATGCGGGATATCCACTTACTAACATCGGAATTCAACAAAGTTTTCAATTTCCTGGATATTACATCAATGATCGTCGCATACTCATGAATCAGTATGAAGCGGCTCAACTTGAATATATTTTCTTGAAGCAAAGAATTTCATTTGAAATGGCATTACTCTATATCCATATATATTTTACCATGGAAAAAATCGCACTTTATCAAACTCTTGATAGTATTTTCAGCAAAGTATATGAATCGATCAAGCAAGGTTTCGAATCTGGTAACATTTCGCAAAAAGATTTTTTGACCATACAACTTAAACAGATAGATTTAAAACAACTGCTATTCGAACAATATATGTTACATAAGCAACTTATGCATCGCTTTCATCTTTATGTAGGAGATACAACTTTGGCCCCTGATACCGTTTTGCCTCCTTTAGAACAAATCAAAATGGATTCCCTTGCAATTATCTATCAAGAATTTTTTCAAAATCAAATTGAACAGCATCATCTAGAATGGAAAAGTCAAAAATATGAATCCATGCCTGATTTTTATGTGTTGTACTTCTTGGGTTCAAATCGTCACGAAACTCAAAAATACCATGGTTTCGAAGTTGGAATAAGCATTCCTCTTCTCAACCCAACCTTAACTTATAAAATCAAATCATCTAAACTTAAGTCTAAAGCATATCAACATTTAGTGCAGAATGAACAACAGAAGATCCAAACTCAGTTGTATGAAAATTGGTTAGCATATCAAATGCTTTTATCGCTTCAAGAGTATTACCAACAACAAAACGAAATTCAAGAAAAATTTTTTCATCAACTACTTCTAAATTCGCAATCTGAGAACATTAACTTGGATGAATGGTTCCAAATTTTCGACAGTTTTATGACATATAAATTAAAGCATTTGGATTACTTAGAAACAATGTACACAACGTATTTTAAAATCAAATACGGAATCTATGAAGAATAACTCTTAAAATTTGAAGATAAAATATTAACAAGATTTATTCGCTTCTCAAAATGCTTACATTTTCTGCTTTGACAATGTCTATGGTTGTTATAAAAATTTTTAACCTTTCACTTTTCTTTTAAAACCATCATACATGTTAGTCTCCATCATCAAGGAGAATGAAAACTTAATTGCCATCTTAGCCAATATTTGTTTTAGTCTCAACTTTCTCGACACCATAAACTTGGAACTAACATCATGATCGCCCATATTTTCACCTCACAAAAAATGTTTTCTTGACCAAAAAGTCTTTCACGAAGAAAGGGTTAATGCTCAATGAATTAAACAATCTCTGAATATTTATGATAAAAGTGTCATCATAAGATGTATTTGGAATACACTTAATTTTTCACATATAAAAATATTTTTTTAGAGGCAGCTGGATTAAACGTCCAAGGAGTAAAAAAAGGAGGATTATATTCTTCCGTTTTTTTCCAATGTTTGCGGACAAAAGAGCGAATCGAATCGCTGGCATTTCCAATGAATGAAGCATTATTCTTAGGGCTTTCAAGCCATGAGGGAATGCCATTGGTTTCTAGATCATTCCAGTATGGTTCGTATAACACCGCACAATTGCAATCGCTTCTCAAAAAGTACTTCATTTTGGGATAATCCAAAGCATAATTATAAAAAACTTTTTTACATTGATATTTCTCATACCATTCGCTCACAGACAACAGTTTACGATGAACAAATCCAGCATCGAGCATTAGAATATGATAAGCAGGTCGCAGTATGCATATAAAAATAAACAGCGTTAATATAAGAGATTGTTTACGGGGAAAGAATTCGACAAAGCGTTTAATTCCATAAGCAGCCAATAACACTAGCAAAGGAATCATGGGTATTTCCCAACGAGGAATGGCACCTTTTGTGAAAGAAAGATATGCGTAAAAGATCAAAACCCATCCTACCATCAAAAAAAATGATGAATTCCTGTCTACTTTAAATTCGTAAATAGAGAAACCTATCCCAATCAATGCTAACAGCAACATACCTATGTCTATTCCCATGACAGGTTTAAAAAAGAAATAACTTAGTGGTGAACCCTTGACGACAAAAGGAAATTCATTCATATGATATAAAATTTCATCAAGAAAATCTTGCCAATAAATAACATAAGGTAGTCCAACGATCACAAGCCAAAACAAGCTGAGCAAAAAAAACCGTAATAATTGTCTAAAACGAAATCCGTTAACTAATTTCATTTGCCAAAGCATCACAATAACAGAAAACAATGCCAACAACCCACCAACATGAATCTTCGTATGAAAAGCTAATGCTATGATGAAAGACAACCAAAACAATTTCTTTTCTAGCAACATTTCTTGTAGAAGTAGATAAATTGTTACAACGACGAAAAAAGCAGTAAGACTATCCGGAACAGCGTAGTGTGCAGCTTCAACCCAACGAAAAGCAAAAGCTGAAAACAGCAATGTTACCATTGCTATTCTTTCATCATTGTAACGCAAAGATATTCTGTAAAGAAACCACACGGTTAAAAAAGACGGTAGAAAAGAACTAAAAAGCCTAATAAACCACAACGCTTCATTGATATCATACCCAAACCAATAGGCATAAAGTTCATACGAGCACAACCCTACGAAAGCTAAATACTTCCCAACTGGCCCATATATGGATACAAATTGTGGATCAAGATAAATAATACCATCTGATAACTGATAAAAAAATTTTCCCAATAAACGAGCACCTAAATACAATTGTTCCTCATCCCAGGCAAATCCTTCGAACCAAATACCGTAAAATCGAGTAATAACGTTAAGTACGAATAGAAAGGAAACATAAAAAACTTTTCTTTTCACCAGCGTAATCTTTTAGTAATTTCGGTGGAAAATAATCTTAACTTCTCGGGCATAGTTTTGCTATACATTGCTTGCACAAAAGCAATCCATGGTGTGGTCAACACCATCGTCATGGTGATGGTCGAGATAAGAATTTGAAATAAAAAGTCATTTATCAAACCCAAAACGCTTGCTACCTGGGCTAGAACAAAACTAAACTCACCTATCTGCGAAAGTAATGCACCAGCATAGAAGCTCTCTGCCCAAGAGAAGCGACGTATTTTAAAAACGACAGCATTGATTAAACTATTGACCACAAAAATAGCAAGAGTAATAAGGGCAACGAGTTGAAAATTATTAAATAAAAAAGGTAAATCCATCCTCATCCCTATAGAAAGAAAGAAAAATGAAAGGAAAAATACACGAAAGGGAATAAGAGCTTGCTTTAAATAGACATTACATCTGTCCTTACTTACAAGAATTCCAGCTATGAAAGCACCCAGAGCAGCTGAAAGACCCATCAGGTTTGTAAGCCAAGAAAAGCCAAAACACATGAAAAAAGCAAGCAAGACTTGCAACTCATGATCTGACTTAAGTTCATGCCGGAAAGGAATTCTAAAAAATTTGTACTTCAAAATAAGCCAAAAGAAAACAACAATCAATATAGCTCCTATCAATGTTGGTAAAAATTCATTTAAGACAATAGAATCCTTTGAGATGAAATGAAGTGTAAGCAACATGGGTACAATCAATACATCCTGTACAAGCAAAATTCCACCCGTAAGTATTCCAACAGGTGAATTCAAGCTGGCGTTTTGCATCAGAAACTGAAAAACTAAAGCTGTGCTACTTAAGCTTATGACAAAAGAAAAAAACAACACAATCTTCCACGACCAACCATAATAAATGCCCACCATTGACATAAAAAGAAAACTTAGTGCTATTTGTAGTATTACTCCAACAAAAGAATGTTTGAAATTTTTTGAAAAAACCTGAAGGTCAATTTCGGCTCCTATAAAGAACAGAAGCAATATAAGCCCAAAATCTCCCAAATCGAAAATCATCCGTTCGCTCGTGACAAGATTTAAACCATTTTTTCCCAAAAGTATACCGACTAAAATATAAGCTAGGAAATAGGGTTGATGTATTTTTTTCAACAAAAAAATCAAAACAAGGGAAAAAACAACCATGACGGAAATTTGATCAACAAAGCTGCTTTGTGCAAAAAGTTCGATCATGACTTCCTAGCATTTTTAAACATAGGATGATAACTCTCAATAATATCCCTTAAGTGGGTCCGACTAATGTGTGTATAAATTTCTGTCGTAATAATGCTACTATGTCCGAGCAATTCCTGAACAACCCTTAAATCAGCACCGTTTTCAACCATATGTGTAGCAAAAGTATGCCGAAAAGTATGTGGACTAATAACTTTTTTAATTCCTGCTTTTTGGGCTAAATCTTTAATAATATTAAAAACGGCCACTCGTGAAAGCTTTTTTCCTTTGAGATTCAAAAATAAATACATCTCATTATTTTTTTGAATCGGAAATTGTGGACGAGAATGATGTAAGTATAACTCAAGCGAATTAAATGCTTCTCTTCCAATGGGTATAAATCTTTCTTTATTACCTTTACCTATTACACGAAGAAATCTTTCTTGTGGAAAGTAATTTTCAAAAGTTAAATTAACAAGTTCACTAACACGTAAACCACAGGCATAAAGAATCTCAACGATAGCCTTATTTCTATGACCTTCTTTTCTAGCTAGATCTATACTCATGATCATACGATCGATTTCATCCAGGGAAAGAACTTCTGGAAAATAAGATGGCAGTTTTGGAGTGTCGAGAAACTCAGCAGGGTTTTTGTCTATGATGTTTTCAATTAAGCAAAATACGAAGAAAGCTTTAATTCCAGAAACTATCCTTGCTTGAGATCTTGGATGCATCCCTATGTCGCTCAACCACTGTACAAACGAAGAGAGATCAGTTAAATCAATTTCGTTAAGTGGTTTATTTTGAGCAATTTGTTCGTTCCATCTGAAAAAAAGCAACACATCATGTTCGTAAGCTTCAATCGTAGCAGGAGACAGAGCTTTTTCAAGCTTCAAATAACTTAAAAAACTGCGAATGAAGGTATCTCTCAAATTCATTTTTTGAGTACTTTTTGAAGTTTAAGAATTTCATCCCGATAAAAAGCCGCTATCATAAAATTAAGATCATTAGCTGCTTTCTCCATTTCTTGCTTGAGCCATTCTATCCGTTCTTCTATGCTCATATCATGTATTTCATTAAGTATAGGATCTAAAAAAATGGAACGATTCATAAACTTTGATGAATCTTCTTTTTGCATCACTTCATCAAACGGGGTTTTTTTAGACTTCTGAATATTTTGAGGTATAATGTTATGTTTCCGGTTATATTCTAGTTGTTTTTCTCTACGTCTTTGAGTTTCATCTATCATTTTTTGAATCGAAGAGGTGATTTTATCAGCATATAAGATAACACGACTTTCGGTATTCCTTGCAGCTCTTCCAGCAGTTTGAATGAGACTTTTTTCATCTCGTAGAAAACCTTCCTTATCGGCATCAAGTATAGCGACCAAAGTTACTTCAGGTAAATCCAGACCCTCTCGTAGTAAATTAACACCCACCACTACATCTATGATGCCACTGCGTAATTCCTGCAAAATCTGAATTCTTTCAATGGTATCAATGTCAGCAATTAAATATTTGGCTTTAATATCCATCGACAAAAGGTAATCAGTCAGTTCCTGAGCCATTCGTCTCGTTAGGGTTGTTACAATAGTACGATGGTTTTTTTCTATTTGCTTATGAATTTCACTCAACAAGTCATCAACCTCTATTGATGCAGGTCTTACGATTACTTCTGGATCAACTATTCCTGTTGGGCGTATGAGTTGTTCTACGACTACACCTTCACATTTCATCATTTCATAATCGCCAGGTGTAGCTGAAACAAAAATTACTTGATTTAAAAGATTTTCAAATTCGTCAAACGTCAGAGGCCTATTGTCTAATGCTGCAGGCAACCTAAATCCATAATCCACTAATATTTGCTTTCGCGATTTATCACCACTATACATTCCCCTTACTTGTGGAATTGTTACATGGCTTTCATCGATGATCATGAGATAATCCTGAGGAAAGTAGTCCAGCAAACAATAGGGCCTGACACCAGGAGGTCTGTTATCAAAATAACGCGAATAATTTTCAATACCTGAGCAATAACCCAATTCTTCCAACATTTCAATATCATGACGCACACGCTCTTCTAGTCTCTTGGCTTCTAGTGTCTTGCCAATAGAAAGAAAATAGTCTACCTGTTTTTGTAAGTCAAGTTTAATTTGCTCCACGGCAGATTTAAGTTTTTCACGTGTTGTCATGAAAATACTTGCAGGATAAATAATGTATTCGTCGAATTCTTGCAAAACGTTGAATGTTTGGGCATCGAGGCGTTGAATATGTTCTATTTGATCTTCCCAACCAATGATACGCACAGGGTGATCGGCATAGGGTGGGAAAAATTCAAGTGTGTCACCTCTTAAACGAAAAGAACCTTTCTTTAATGTCTCATCGTTTCTAACGTAGAGAGCATCCACCAGGCGAACAACAATATCCATCAGGCGCATCGGTATGTATTTACTCACCCTTATGGTATGTTCCATAAAATCATTAGGATTTCCCAGGCCATAGATGCAAGATACAGATGATACAATGATCACATCGCGCCTGCCAGAAAGCAAAGCCGAGGTAGCTCGTAAACGAAACTGTTCAATTTTTTCATTGATAGATAGATCTTTTTCAATGTATTTATCCGTAATAGGCAAATATGCTTCTGGTTGATAATAGTCATAATAAGAAACAAAATACTCTACTGCATTTTCTGGGAAATACGATTTCAACTCAGTATAGAGTTGAGCAGCTAAGGTTTTATTATGCGATAGCACAAGAGTGGGTTTCTGAACCCGTTCAATCACATTGGCAATAGTAAAAGTCTTACCTGAACCTGTTACACCGAGCAAAGTTTGAAAAGGGATTCCTTTTTCAATACCTTGCACCAAAGCCTCTATAGCCTCAGGCTGATCACCAGTAGGAGTAAAAGAACTAACAAGTGAAAATTTATTTCCCATTTTTAGCGAAGATACATTGAATAGGATAATGATCATTGAGATTCTCCTTGATAACTTGATATGAAACAGGTACCCATATTTTGTTCTCTTTCATAAAAATATAATCTACACGTAATGGTAAAGCAAAATTCAGTGTTCTGAAATGATTTAAAGTACCAGTAATTTTGTAAACATCTTTAAAATACTTTGCGAATGTGATACAAATGTAAGACCAAGGTAACTCATTAAAATCACCCATTACAATCACTTCATCAGGAAATGTAAGAGCAAATTCAAGCAATTTTTTAGCTTGCAAAGAACGATAATAAGCATTCAAACGAAATTTACTTAAAAAATTAATAAGAATACTCTTCTGGGCAGAGTTGGCCTTTATGTCTAAAAAATCTCTTTCCTTCTGGGAAAACTGATACGATTGTAGATGAACGTTAAATACCCTCATGGTATCCTTCTCATACAATAGAAGATCAGCCCAAATGGCTATGATTTTTTTGCCTTCTGGAGTATTGTTACTGATAATTCCATGATGTAGAATAGGGAACTTGCTGCCAATAAACATGCCTGCAAATCCTTTATCTTTTATTGCCAAATATGGGAAATAAACATAATAACTCATAGAAAGAGGTTCGAGTAAATTTTTATGAATAAAAATTTTGGAAGTGTCTGGAACAAAACACTCTTGCAAACATAAAATATGGGGATTGAGCTGCTGATATGTCTTAATCCATTTTTCTGGAATGAAAGCTCCTTTTTCATAAAATTTAAAAATATCTACATTATGTGAAATAACCGAAAACAACGTATCATCTGATGAAAAATGATAAGTCTTTTTGTGAGGAAAAAAACTTAATGGTTTTAGAACAAAGAAACTAGATAAACTCACAATAAGCAGACCAACCAAAGCTTTGATATTATAGAAAGAATATACTAAAAACGCGATTAATGCTACCACGAAAATAAGTGGGAAAAAAAGAGCTAAGAAAGAAAGAACCCAGATGAATGTTGGTGGCAATAAAAGCCCCAGAAAGGACAACAGCCATAAAAAGAAGAAAAACCATACTAAAATTTTAAGCAATCTTTTCATCTTAGTATTTCTTCAACAAATCGGGGCGAAGCTTTAAAGTTTTTTTATAAGCTTGTTCATATCTCCATTCTTCAATTTTTTTACTATCACCAGAAAGCAATATGTCAGGAACCTTCCACCCTTTATATTCAGAAGGCCTAGTATAAACAGGCTCAGATAAAAGACCCGCCTGGAAGGAATCATGTAAAGCTGAAGTCTCGTCATGCAAAACACCAGGGATTAATCTAGTTACTGCATCTATGACCACAGCTGCTGGCAATTCACCCCCTGTCAAAACATAATCCCCAATGGATATTTCCATTGTTACTAGGTTATCTCTAACTCGCTGATCAACGCCTTTGTAATGCCCGCATAGCAAAAGAAGATTACGTTGCAAGCTTAAACGATTGGCTATTGATTGAGTAAAAGGAATTCCATCAGGGGTCATAAAAATAATTTCATCGTAAGAAATTTTTTGTTTTAAATCAGAAATAGCTCTATCGATAGGTTCTATCATCATAACCATCCCAGGACCTCCTCCATAAGGATAATCATCTACTCGTTTATGTTTATCTGTAGAATAGTTTCTAATATCGTGTACATAAATTTCTACTAATTTTTTTTCTCTTGCACGTTTTAAAATAGAATGATTTAAAAAACCTGAAAACATCTCTGGAAAAATCGTTAGAACATCAAATCGCATGATCTTGTTTTGACAAAATTACATAAAATAAAAAACCCCTGGAAAGGGGGAAAACCAGGGGCTAAAGTGACATGTGGTATATGTTATAGGGGGCTATTTAACTACTTCAAAAGGTATCACTATCATCTTATCTTGATATTGAACAATTAAATGATACATTGCTGGTTGCAAATTTACAACAGGAATTTCAATAATGTTTACACCTTTTTTGATCAAATTTATGAATTGATACAACTTGTTTCCATAAAAATCGACAACAAAAAGGTTAACATTTAAATCATATAATGAGCTGATAATCAATCTTATATTAGAATTACAATAGGCAGGATTAGGATATAGCCTTGCAAACAATATATCATTGTTTGTATAAGATAAATCATCTTTCGTCAAATAAACAACATCACTCATAGTAAAATTACCATCATAATCAATCTGTTTTAATCTGTAAATAAATATATCATTGGGTTGGTAAGCAAGATCATAATCAAACCATTGATATACTCTTTGTCCTACATGTGTTCCACTTCCAGGCACAAATCCCACTTCTGTAAACCAATTGTTAACCAGTTTTTCCACGATAAAACCTGCGTTATTTGTTTCAGTAGCTGTAACCCATTCAAGAACTCCATCTGCTCCCTGCCAAAATGCTTTTAAAGACAAGTATTCAACAGGTAAAGGACTACATCCTGAAAAAGAATAAAATGAAGCTCCATCATAAAATCCTCCTTTATAAACAGGTGCTATGGGGCAATTAGCAGGTAATAATATATGATCAGATCCATCATAATTGCCACCACGCCACAAGCTATTAGGAGGACAATTTGCCACAGCTAAAACCACATCCGAACCATCATAGGGTCCACCACGCCATACACTGTTTGGAACGCATGTCGCTGCGAGAAAAAACCTATCTGTTCCATCATATGGACCACCTAACCATACACTATTTGGAATGCAATTCGCTGCAAGAAAAACCCTATCTGTTCCATCGTATGGACCACCACGCCATAAAGGATTAGGATTGCAAATTGCATTCGCTATAATCACATCAGAACCATCATAAGGACCACCTCTCCAAATAGCATTCATGGGGCATGAAGCATTTAAAACAAAGTGATCAGAGCCATCATAAAATCCTCCAACATAAATAGATTCCAAGCGAACATATAAGGAATCTTTTACCACTAAAGTACAAGATCCGTTGATCACATATAAGGTTACAACATTAAGACCTTCATCGTTAGGACCATAAATAATACCAGTAGGATTTGGTTGATTGGAAGTAATCCCATTATCAAAATCCCAAAACCAGATAGTTGGTGGTGCTGAAATCACATTGCTTGTATTGCTGAAAAAATTAATTGGAACATTACCACTAACGTAAAATCCATTCTGTGGAGGTTGTCTAGTAATAAAAGCAGAAGGCAAAGGATAGACGGGCACAGGTATGATCACCGTATCACTTAAGCCGCTTACAAGATTAGTAACAATTAACATGACATTGTATTGTACTGTATCGGGAGTTGAAGGTATAGGATATAACCAACAAGGATTCACAGCATGAGATGTATCAGCTTGAGTGAAGGGGTCTCCAAAATCCCAGAAATATCTAATACTATCTCCTTGAGTTGATTGATTGACAAAACATATGCTATCTCCTGCACATCCATTAATAACCGTAAAATTTGCTACAGGACGAAAAGGATTGAATGGTTGGCAGCTTTGATTAGGAGTAGAATCAGCACGTACTGTTAATGATAAAGAACCTGTAGCATTGATGGGTGTTACAACCTGAACGTAATAACTCATCCCATTGGTTTCCATGCAATGTAAGGTAAATTCAGTTAAAGCATCACTATTGCATGGTCCCGCAGTCATAGCATTGCAGGAGCCATATAATATACGATAACGAATCTGGTTTGGTAAAGCTGTGGTATTTTCAGAGAGTTGAAATGACAAATTCACCTTAATGTTAAAGTTCAAATCCACTTTAAACCATGTAGATTTATACCCTGAAGGTCCAAATAAACATCCCATGGACGAACCATTTTCACCAAAGGATTCCCCTATCGAATGACAGTCAATTACCACACTACTAGAAACACTTCCGGGACCGTTTAAAACCATTGAAATGGGATCAATACACATATCGCCCGACTGCCCAATAAGCCAAATTTTTGGAACAACATTTTCAATGGTATAACTACAACCTGTTAACATGATATAGTACGTTGCTGGATTTAAACATCCCTCTCCCCATAAAGTTCCTCCCACGTTAATACTCGTTAGAGGCACCTGTTGCAATCCGGCTGAAGTACTATCGTTGGGAATAATTTCTTTAAACAACATCACATCCTGAGGATTGAAAGTTGTAGTTATTCCATCGATTGTATAATTAATTCGTATCTTCCCAGAGATAGAAGAAGTAAATTTATACCATAAAGTCCGAGTTCCACAAGTATTCTGATCAGTTGGAGCTTTTGTAGCACAAGCAAAATATCCCGTATCACCACGAAATTGGCCAGCTCCCAAAGCAACAGGTGTGTAGGGCGGCATCACCTGATTAAGACCGTTGATTACATTGGCATCCACAAATTTATCATAACGCAAAGGTACAATAGGAACTCGATCAAACTTCACACTTACATCCACTTGATTAGAAACCATCATACCAGCATGTTCGTCGACTACAATAAAATACCGTCTCTTCCTTAGTGGCTCACATGGACTGATGGTAAAATTCACAGTTTCAAGATTTCCTGCACAACCATACCAGTCAAAAGTAGAATTGTTGATCACATACGTCAAACCTTGAGCATAAGTGCTATCTAACATTCCCATGCTTGCCAATGATGAAAATGGAATGTTTCCATCCACATCGCTAAGGTATACCGTAAATGGTAATACAGGATTACTTTTATTAGGGGTTCGATTTCTTACCCTCACATAAACTCTACCCGGACCATTTACAACAAACGTATACCACAAATTCCTTCGAATAGGCACGTTGGTTGTTGAAAGTCCGTAATAAGCAGCTTCGTTCTGATCGATGGGATACAAAATTGATGGCGAGTTATTTCCATAAGGATATAGACCATTCCAACATAAATTTTGAGGATCACTCAATCCAGGATCACTTGATGCTGCACCAGTTAAACACGATATAAAATCATCAGAAGGGGAACGGGCAGGATTTAATGGATTGACATCCCCTATTTTCCCAAAATACCAAACACTATCACCTGGAATTAGATCAAAATCATATGCACGCAATGCACGATCGAAACGAGATTCATAAATTGAATCTACATAAATTCGTGGCGTAAAACTTGTACCTATGTGACTGTTGTTCCCAAATACTACCAATGTATAATAACCTGGCTGTAAACGACAAAAATCAACTTTCCCATACCAGGTCCACCATGTTCTCTCATAATGATCAATGTTTGTTCTATATATGCATGGCTGAATAGGTGGTGATGTAGGCATGAGTTGACTATCTACCCTTACATCAAGTGAATATAGTCGTAATGGCATGGATGAAGGCACATCCATAATACTTACAAAAGATTCTTTTGTTAACCTAAAAACAAAATATGCCACGCGATTAAAACCTGTTGGACATGGATCGATGGGATGTGTTGAAAAAGGAGTGTCTGCTCTGCAGTTCATCCATTCAGTACCAAACGTATATACTCGTGACATATTTGGATAAGTAGGTGTACCACTGTTAGGTCCATAATCTGTGATTCCTGCGTAATAAGCCTTATTTGGCCTGTTATATTTTGGGTTTGGTAAATTAGTCAACCATAAACTTATATTATTGGTAGCACCAATTAATCCGCCACTGTAAGTAGGACCTGTATAGGAACCTCCATATCCATAACTTACCACAGTATACCATCCTGGTGGAAAAAAAGTACACTGATTATTAAAAGAAGAGCGACATCCTAAATCCCCTACTCCGGGTATGTTAGCACTTACAGGACCACCTGTTGATAATCTCCCATAAAATAAACGAAACAATCCACTTGTTGTTGAAATATTCAACAACATTGGTTCATTTATATAAAACTCCCTATATATTTGTTTTGCATCCGTATAACAAGGATTTCGCCCATCGATAGTCATAGGATTATTAATGCATGAAAAATAATCCACTGTTCCAATTACAGTACCATTTTGTAAAGAAGAGGTAATATCTCCCAAATTGTTAGGTGAAGAAGGGTTTGAAAATTGAGTAACAACTTCTCTGAACATGACCCACGGTCTAGATGAACGACCTACATCAGTACTGTCACCAAAAGTGACCAATGTATAAACTCCAGGTTCCACACAAACTGAGACACTATAGTAAAAATCTGTACACCCAAACATTTCTACCAAGCCATTGATATATTCTCCATAAGAAAAAGCACCCTGTGCTGTAGCTAATGCAGAAGCATCTCCTCGATACAATTTATGCAATAAGTATGGAGTATATCCACCAATAGTCAATATCCCATATCTGTCGATATAAATTGTCCTATAAACTGCCTTTTTACTTGTTAAATTCCAATTATGACAAACTCCATTTGCAGGTAGGACTGTATTTTGGCAGCTAAAATATGCTTCTGTACTATAGACGTAAACATTATTTGGCAAAGGGTTCCAATGATTCACTGAATCTACTTCTCCTGTATCCGTCAGCTGAAACTGCGTATATATGTCCACCTCATAAACACCTATACTAACATTAGCTGACATACCTAAATTATTATAATAGTAACTAGTTACATTTGAAACTGTGTCTAACTTTCCCAATATTTGCAATGAATATGTACCAGCCGGCAAACAGTTATATGTAACATCTCCTCCCGTGAATTGCCAAAATGGACTTAAATTACAATTTAACTCTACATCACCTTGATACAATATTTTGCCCAAATTACCATCTATGACAAATCGTACATTAGCATCTTCAAGTATAGTAAACTTATACCATGTACTTAAAACATATGTTTGTCCCCCCCAACTTATTTGTCCACTTGGTGGATTCACAGTTCCACAAACATTGTCCCTAATAAATGCATTACAGGCAAGGACATCTGTACCATAAGTCCAACTTCCACCAGGAGATCCAGGTAAAATTCCTAGTTCATTGGTGGGGTGAATATTTGAAGGATTAGGTGACTTGGTCATTCCACTGCCTCTTTCATACAACCGTATTCGGACTGTGTTTGAGTAATCTTTATGGTAAAAAATCTGAATAGAATATGTTGTATTGGGCTCTAGCTCGCACAACCAACTGACACCAGCATAATATGGATCGCCATAATATTGACCAGTTGGTTGTAATACCTTGCAGCCATCAATTAAAACTAAAGAAGACATAGGTGTTGTTCGGACGTCACCTTTGTAAAGATTAATACCCACTTTTAAATTTCCTGTATACTTCCCATATGCTTCGCTAATCTCAAATCGGATCAAGTCTACGAAATTATCTGTGGTAAATACATGCCACGTAGTTTGTTTATAGTCTAAATAATTTGATCCCAACGCCGGACAAACCTCTCCATTATTTTCTATGGTTTGGCAACCTACGTCAAAGGTGTATGTGTGCCATCCTCCAGAAATAGTTCCCAGGTTCTGTGCAGTTGATGGCCGATCGAACTGATTGAGAACTTGAGGATAATCTAAGGTTAATTTCAAGAAAATAGAATCATTAGCATTCAATTTACTACTGACCTGCACAAGATAATGACCTGGTAAAAGACAAGGATTATAGGTTGATCCAAATTTATTCAAGGGAGTAAGTTTTGCTGGAGGAATTTGCGCAGCCCCAGGTAAACACGAAGAAGCATAGTATACGGTAAAACCAACAGCATCTTCGGGCAAATCGTTTCTAGGTTGCATAAGTTTTAGGTCCACAGCTCGTGCTGTGGGCAAATAAAAGGAATACCATACGGATTTTTTATCTGTACCTGCTGAAATATGAACCGGGTGAAAGTATTCACCTGTTTGAATGGTTGCACCTGTTAAATTAATTGTATCGGAATAGAAAATACCTAGTGAAAAACCAGAAGAAGGTATATCAATTGGTAAATGATTAACACATTGATCATTAATGGGTTGAGAATATAACTTAATTATTCCCATCCATAATACAAGTAAACAATAAAAATAAAAAGAAATTTTATTTAACATACTTTATTTAACATACTTTTATTAACGAACCCCTCTTCCGCCACGACTTTCATATCGAGTATTGTAATCGGTATTATTTATTTGAGATCTATCAGAAACTCTACAATTATTTTGACTACTAAAAAACCACCCTCCACGAACCACAAAATTTCTATTAACTGGCCAGGTAGGTTGATTATAAGAACCTATAGCATCAAGAATTCCATCTCCCCAAATGCCCACATAACTCGAAGGGGTTGCAGGATTAGATTGATTTTCATTAATTTGAATACATTGTTCTCCAGCATTACCACTCAGTTCCATAACGCCATAATAAGAACCGCCTGTTTGTTCTCTTGAAAGAGTACGATCGCGTGCAAATATTCCCACCTCCAGCACAGCTCCATATGTAGAAGAACCATAGCTTCCACCACGAATATACCAATCGCTTCCGCCAAAATTTAAATTTGCTCCAACATTGGTACATGTATCTGTACCTGGACCAGCAGGTGTTGAAATGTTAATTGCTTCAACAAAGGATGTAGTTCCCCATGCATATTCATTGGGTATGAAGTCTTTAGGACCACGACAGACCTTTTCATATTCTAATTCCGTCATTGGTCTAAGACATGCCC
>JAOAAK010000047.1 GCA_026418905.1 Bacteroidales bacterium
TGGGAGGTTTAATATGGCAGATGTTTTGTTCAAAAAAGTGGATTATGACTTGAAAAAACTCATCGAGGATATTCATTTGGGCGAAATCGGTTTGCCTGATATCCAACGTCCTTTTGTTTGGCCACGCAGCAAGGTGCGCGACCTGTTTGATTCTATGTATCGCGGCTTCCCTATTGGGTACTTACTCTTTTGGGAAAACGGCTATTCTGAGGGGCATAGGACTATTGGGACAGGGAATAAGCAAAAGGCACCCCGTTTACTGATTGTGGATGGACAGCAGCGCCTCACTTCACTTTATGCGGTAATCAGGGGCATCTCAGTGATCAACGAAAAATATCATGAAGAGCGCATCCGAATTGCCTTTCATCCTCTTGAGGAAAAATTTGAGGTATCCAATTCTGCCATTGAAAGAGATGTGGACTGGATTGTTGACGTGAGCGAGTTATGGAGACCAGAGACCAACGCTTATAAGTTCATCCAAGATTTTTTGCAGCGCTTGAAAGAACGACGTTCCCTATCTCCTGCAGAGGAGCAAAAAATAGCTGTTTCCATTGATCGGCTAATCAAGTTGAAGGATTATCCTATTACTGTATTAGAGATATCGTACTCAGTTGATGAGGACCTCGTGGCCGAGATATTCGTCCGAATTAACAGCAAGGGAACGCCACTCAATCAGGCCAATTTCATCTTGACTTTAATGTCCGTATTCTGGGATGAAGGGCGTAAAGAGCTAGAAAGTTTCTGCCAGCAGGCTAAAACACCACCAGTTGGCAACAAAGCTTCTCCTTTCAACTACTACCTGTTACCCAAGCCTGACCAGTTACTCAGGGTTAGCGTAGCCTTAGGCTTTCGCCGTGCACGTCTAGAGTACGTCTACTCCTTGTTACGGGGAAAAGACCTGCAAACCAAACAATTCTCAGATGAGCAGCGAGAAAGGCAATTTGCTATTTTGAAAAAAAGCCAAGAGTATGTCTTAGATTTACAGAACTGGCATGAATTCTATAAGGTTCTCAAACGCGCTGGATATTCAAGCTCCCAGTTTATCTCGTCTGAAATCTCTATGTTATATGCCTATGCCCTTTGGCTTATTGGCAAACTTGATTTTAATGTCGATCACCACCGTTTGCGTGATATTCTTGCGCGCTGGTTTTTCATGGCGGCTCTAACCGGGCGTTACACCAGCTCAGCTGAAAGCCGGATGGAGCAGGATTTGGCATTGTTGCGCAGTGCTCAGACGGCGGACAATTTTGTTGACATACTCAATCAGCAAATAGAGACGGTTTTAACCAGGGACTATTGGGAGGTAACTCTACCAAATGAATTAGAAACCGCAGCGGCACGCAACACAGGCCAGTTTGCTTACTATGCAGCCCTTTGCCTGTTGGATGCTCCTGTACTTTATTCAAAGATGAAAGTATCCGAATTATTGGACCCTTCAGCAAAAGCCAAGAAAACAGCATTGGAACGCCATCATCTTTTCCCACGGAAATATCTCCAAAAAATCGGAATCACTGAGAAACGAATAATCAATCAAACTGCAAATTATGCTTTAGTAGAATGGAGAGACAATGTTGAGATATCTAATCGCCCTCCTAAAGAATATGCTCCAAAACTGGAAAAACAGTTTTCAGCAGATGAGATTAAAGAAATGTATGATCTGCATGCCCTACCAGAAAACTGGTATGAAATGGATTATCATGAATTCTTAAAAGAAAGACAAAAGAGAATAGCAAATATAATCCGTCGAGGCTTTGAAAAAATTAAATAAAAGATAATGATGCAATCAAGGCTGCAGTACATATCACAGTTGAAAACTACATTGGTACTGCTTAGTCAACTAAAAATAGCCCCTACTAAGTTTCAGTGCAATCGAGGTCTGCTGACAAATTGCAAGATTGTCGAGGGAGGTGGTGAATGTAATTCCCTCGATTATTAATACAGAACAGTAGATCGTATCGAAACCGAGCAAAAGGTGGGTGAGGGTTGTCAGGAGCTGATAAAAACCTACGAGGAAAAAATCAAGCGGGTGATTGACAAGGTGTGGGAGGGGTGAGGTATGATTAAATATAACGAAAATTGATCAACTGGACACTTATTGTGAAATGATCCAAGCGCTCAGAGTTTAAAACATCTAGCTTCAGACATGGATAACTATTTGCGAAAGACCAACTTTCAGCACTGCTCAGATGCATAACACTAAAGCAAGCACATTGCCCTGATCAGAGTTTACGTTCAAGAGAATAAGCAAAAAATTAATCCAAAGCATATTTCATTACCCGGTTCATGGTAATTTTCCTCGATCTAATGGATGCAATAGTTTGACTTCTTTCTTTTCTATCCCTTATGCAAAAAAATTCTTTAGCAGTAAAATGATTAATAGATTTTAAAAAGAAGTAAAAAAATGATCGATAGAGAGGTGTCGCGAATTATAACGTACGATAAAACAAAACACCCCTCTTAAAAGTATAAATCAAGTGCGCTAACCTAGCTCAAAATAGTGTATGCATCAGAAGTCACGTTGCTTGTTTTTTGTGCTAGCGCAACCCTTTTATTTTGCCAGCTTGGAAAAAACGGTCCTGATAATATTTTTCGTCCAACGAGCTGATGATGACACCCTTCGAAGTGGTGGCATGGATGAATTTCCGATCGCCTAAATACAGCCCTACATGAGATACTTTCTTAAAATCAATCTTAAAGAATAAAATATCACCCAATTGGGCTCGCTCAAGTGGTATGAAGTCTACGTTTTTTTGCATGCCGGCAGCACTTCGCTCAAGATCAATACCGTAGACCGTCTTGTAGATTTGCTGAATCATGCCACTGCAATCTGTTCCTTGTTTGGTGTTGCTTCCATACTTGTACGGCACACCCAACCAACTGTCAATTTCTTCGATAAATTTCCTGTCGACCTGAGGGGGAAGCTTCACCCCCCACTTTTGTTCGATCTGCTTAAAGTAAGTTGCATGCGTTCGAGCTTCGTGCGTAGCCCGCTGTCGTTCCCGAATGTGTTCGATCAGCCCACGACACGAAACCAACGACAAAGTTAAAACGAACCAGCTCAAAAGCGTCAGACAAGACCTCATTTGTTTTTTTTCTTTTTTACCGAAAAACCAAACCTGCCAATAAATCTGTCAAAAGTATAATAACCACCATGTAGGTAACCTACGAGCATCTCTTTTTCAATATGAAAATGCTGAGTCTTGCGATTAAACAAACTTTCTTCGGCTATCACTTGCACAATATCTGCTAAAAACATGTCATGAGAGCCAACGGAAATTATTTCAAATACCTTACATTCAAGAGAAAGAGGACTTTCGGCAATACACGGGCAAGTGTTTTTCGTGCCAGGTAAAGGTGTCAGGCCAAGTGTTTTAAATTTGTCTATATGGCGCCCACTTCGCACACCACAAAAGTCTGCATGATAAGCTAATTTTTCAGATACTAAATTGATCGTAAACTCCATGTTTTGTTTAATGATTCCGTGCGAATGACGCTCTGGTCTTATGGAAACGTATGTTCGGGGCGGAGTTGTGCTTACAATACCAGTCCATGCCACGGTAATGATGTTGGGACACTCCATCGTGCCACAGGTAACCATCACCACCGGCAAAGGATAAAGTACTGTCCCCGGTTCCCATGCAATTTTTGCCATAACTATTTTATTTTTTTGCCGCCTTGCACTTTGATGATAAAAGCATCAGGAAAAACAGGTTTCACCTTTTCATTGAGATACTGACGAGCTTCGTCGTAAGTTGAAAACTTTCCTACAGTATAACAAGTAATATCATCCTGATATATTTTATCTACTCCCATGTTGGTACTTACTTCAAGCATTTTGTTAACTACACTGACGGGGACCTCATTTCGATACGCACCGATTTGAATTCTAAATTCTATGGGTTCAACAGCGACCTGTTTTTCGTATTGATAAGATGTACCGAGGGGAACACCTTTTTGTATCAATTGCCTAGCTTCGGCGACCGATATCTTTTTACCTCTATAGAGTGCAACCACAAAAGCATCCCGTACGACCGTAGCTCTGAGTTGATCTCTCAAACGATTGGCTTCATTTAAATCAACGAAAAGACCACAAAAATACCTATAATAACCGTTCTCCATCCTGTCGTAAAATAGCGGATTCAATCCAAAAAGCTCGACCGACGATCGAGGTGTAGCAAAAACCCCCACCTGTACAGTAAATACAAGACCATCGACGTTCGATGTTAGTACGGGTGCTGAGGTTTTAGAACCCGGAAATTGAGCGAACGACGTATTCCCCATCCCCTGCGCAATCTGCATAGCACAAGTATCGAATTTTCTAGCCTCATAGACAGGAATTCGATCATTTCCAGTAAAAGCTACGAGAAAAGCATCCTTGTACCGATCAGCTCTTAATCTGAGCATCTCTTTTCTGGCATCGTCGTAACAGTAAAAAATACCTTTCAGATAACAATACCAACCATGATGATAATTGACCACCACATCCACTTCGTTAAAGTATTCACGAGGATTGACTTCACGTTTGCTAGCTGCAATTTGGACGCGATAGTAAATACCTTTCAAGGTTGACGTTTGTGACGGTTCTCGATAGTTTCTGTTGGTTACATCGGTTTGCCTAACATTGACGTTTCTTTCTTGAGATGGCGGATTAGTTTGTCGATCAGATCGGTTGGTTTGTTGAGCAAGCATCAACAGTTCATCTTTTTTCTCCGATGAGCTAAAATACGTGTCGAAAATTTGTTGTAGCGTTTTTTTCTTCTCTTTTTCTAAGTCTGTTGCAAGACGTTGCATCTTATTGATGATGGTATCTTTGGAAACCATCGTAGACAACTTTTGTATGATGTTCAATTCTTTTTCGTTGGCTTTTTCGTATAGTTTCTGTTGCTTGGAAAAATCTTTTTCTTGAAAAGCCTGAGAGCGTAGTTTTCTAGCTTCTACGATGTCGTTGGTCGTACCGTCGTGTATTTGATCGGATGGATGTAGCCACTCAAGTTGAACATGGTTCCAAATGCCATAAATATCCTGAGCAAGGTAATAGTGATAACGAGCTAAGTTATTTTGTTCTTCTATTTTACGTTCGATGGTTGTTTTTTCTTGTGGTGTTCGCACTCGAGCAAGTTCGTTCTGGAGACTGTCTCTCCGACGTAAGGATTCGTGATATTTTTCCATATGATATTGAGCTACAAGGGAAGGATGAAGATCAGAAATTTGGATTTGGTTGTTATTTTCGAGTTTTTTCCCACCTGATGATGGGTCCTGAATCTTTGCCATTTCGTAGTAGTTCTGCGCCATTTTTTCAAGTGCTGTTACATATTCCTGCTTGGATCTATCGCCAGCTCCTGAAGGATTGTTTTTGAGTTCAACCACCTTGAGCATAATGGCATCACCTGCCTGACGGAAAAGAAATGCCTGGACGTTTTTTTCTTTACTTTCGTCGCCATCGAGAAATTGTCGTACATTCTTAATGGAGCCTGGGCTAGCATATCCAAGCCAACTCGACCAATTTTGAGAACGTTTTTGATCCGAAAGTTGATTGTTACGAGTATTCTCTTGAACTAACAACTCCTTTCTAACTTGGTTTAACTCGTCCGTATTCCACGGGGGAACGACCGGACCAACTTTGGCTGAAAGGTAAGCAGGTGTTTGCCCAGACGATTTTTTTGCTGTTTGATCAAAACGCTTCTGTAAGTCGTTCCACGATTGTTGTACTTTCTGATAATATAGCAATGGAGCTTGAGCTTTTTCTTTCTGTTTTTCCAATGATTGAATTTCCTCATTTACTTCGTTGATATTCAGGCGAACAAGATTTAACTCACGTTCTATCTGGAGTCGTTTCTTCTTGTTACGGGTCTTATCTAGAATCGAACTCAAGCTGTCTTCTCTATAAGTCAGGTACTTTTTTCTCTCAGTAAGAGGGTCGATCTTTTCACGCAATTGATCCAAAATGGCTCGAAGAGAATCTTGTTTGGTCGACGTAGATATCCGAAATAGAGGAGGCGTCGCATCTGTGATAGCAAGTTTTTGTTTTTCAAGCACAGAAATTCTGGAAGAATCTAAAATTGAAAGCTTTGAAAATTCATTGCGTAGAGATGTGGTTTGTTTTCTTTGCTGTTCGTAAAATGTTTTCTTCTGTTCGGCATAAGTGATAGCTTCATAAATGGCTTGAATTTCGGCCAACATATTCCAAACATCATCCAGGCTTGGTGATGACTCTTTCAATTTACTTTCGTATTCATCTTTTTTTTGAATGTAATTTTTCGACAAATTATTTTTAAGGTTATCGTAATAAGTTGCCGAATCTTGCAGTTGTTTTTCGTACGAAGCAAGATGGTTTAAATTTTCTTCGATACGTTGCCTGAAGACTGTTTCTTTTCGTTTTTTCTCTTCTTCTTGGATCTTGCTTTGCTGTGGGGGATTATTTTGATTCTGAATCCTGACTTGCTGGGAGTTGTTGGCTGTCGGTTGTTGTGATCGATCAGTCAAAGGTGCAGAATAAGTTGGATTCTGACCGGAGCTGGTTTGTGAAGGTTTTTGTTTTTCATCTACAACGAGAGAAGCTAGCTGTCCGCTCCTGCTGGCCATGTCATATTCGGATTTTATTTTCTGGCGAATAGCTAATTCCTGACGTTGTTGAGCAAGATTATTTTGTTGTAAATCAATTTTTTGCTTTAAATTTTGAATTTCTCCATTCAGTGCGTTTTTTTCTTGTAGGTATTGATTTTTTTGATTTTCAAGATTTTGTTTCACATCCGGATCTGAAGTTTTTTTGAGTTGAGCCTCTAAGGAAATTATTTTGTTTTCAGTTTGTTGAAGTTGTTTTTCCTTTTGTTGAAGTTCCGACAACATAAGCTCATAATTACGCTCTTGGTCGATAAGATAAGCACTGTCGCCCTCAAAGCTGTGCTCTAGCTGTATCAGCTGAAATTTAAACGTATCGACCTTGTTTATAAGATGAATGAGCAAAACTACAGACGAATCGATATTTCGAGCAAGAGCCGTCTGTTGTACTCGCCCAGCAAGGTAAAGTAATTCGTCGTATTTTTTTTGTTGAAATCCATACGCCTGATCAAATTGCACATACATCTTTCTAGCTATTTCCGATTCTGAGAGTATTTCATTGCTTCGTTTGAGCAACTCATTAGCTTCCGAAAGCATAGATTTTCGCTTTTCAGGATCGTTTTCCTTCAAGGCTTTATCATACAAATTTTGTCCTTGCTGATTGAGATTGATAGCCTCGTTCTTTTTTTTGACAGATAATTGATTATAGAAAGCTCTTTTACGACTAAAATCATTAAGTTTCTTTTCAGCATCAGCAGAATAAAAAAAAGCTCTGTTGATAAGTTGAGTATCAACAGGATTTGGCGGTATGTTGTAGCGTTGCCATAAAACATACTTGGCCGTATCCTTTGTTTCTGGTATTTCTTCTTTCGTATTCACTTCAAGTGAAGCAATGCGTTGAATTTTTTCAATGGTCTTCACATATTCTTCCGAATTCACTTGAATATAGTCGACGGCTAGCAATTGTGGCTTATAATCATCGAATTCACGGATGGTTTTATCGATTTTTACCAAAAAAACATGAAGTTTTCCTTCTGCCACCATCCTGTTGGAAGCAAACCAAGCATATTTCAACGTAGGATGAGGAACAAAAAGAATATCATCGAAAGGCGTATTGATGGCAAAATCAAGATTCTCGGGCTCCGACCAACTTTGACTTGATTCATCCCAAACAGCTTTAAAAATATCGTATCCTCCCATAGAATTGTGACCCTTGGAACAGAAATACAACGTTTTCCCGCCATCCATGAGCACGGGATAATCTTCATCATAAGGTGTATTGATACGATCACTCAATCGCTCAGGTTTACCCCACTTTCCATTCGGCAGCTTTTGAACCCGGTAAATGTCTTTGCCTGTCGAGCCATTTTTTCCGTAGCTGCTATAATAGAGATCATTACTCTTCGGATAGAAAAATACCAGCCCGTCGTCCTTCATTTTTCGATCATAAGAAGTTTTAAGGAAGTCAGGTTTTTTCCCAATGGATCCCTCAAACTTACTTAAATCGTAAGATTTGTAGAACGTCCCATAATCGGCTGTGATTTTTTTAAGAACAGCTATTTCACTCAAGTTTTTCATAAGACGTATAGCATTCTCGCACATGTGCAAGCGTAGCTTGGCTTCACGTCTAAATTCGTCCGATATTCCTCGCTTTTGAAGAAAAACTGTAAATGCTCTTGCTGCTTCACCAAATCGAAAGGCTTGATGACAAGCTAAACCCAGATAAAAATAAAAATAGATAGAATCCGCCGTTTTTAACTTCCCTTGAGACTGCTTGATATATTTAATAGGCAATTCAACATCCCGCCTGTCGCAGTGCAACAAACAAACCCCAAAGCGAAAAGCATATTCAGCGTTGGTTTTATCGAGACTCAGCAGTTGACTATACAAAGGAAAAGCCTTACAAAAATCTTTCTTTTCATAATGAAGCCTAGCTTCTTTATCAATGTTAACAATATCCTGCCTTACCTGAGCAAATAAATGATAATCAACTCTTCCTAAAGAGAACAACAATATAATAAGCCCCCAAAAACAACCAAATTTTAACTTTTCCGTCGTTTTTTTTTCAAATATATGCGAATAATTTTTAATTTACATCAGCTTTATCCGTCATTCTCATTACAATTTTCACATATTTTAACATATTTTAAATTTTGTAAATTTGACAAACATTCCACCTATGAAAGGAAAATTTTGGCTCAATAAATATTTCATTGCTTTTTTTATTTTTTTCGTATGGATTTTGTTTTTCGATAAAAATAACCTCATCTATCAATGGAAACTGAAACGTCAGATCAATGAACTTAAAAAGGAAGAAGAATTTTATCGGAAAGAAATTCAAAAAAATCAGTCAAAGCTTCAAGAATTACAAAAATATCCTGAGCGATACGTCAAATTCATACGAGAAAAATACATGTTCAAAAAAGACAATGAAGATATTTTCGTATTGGTATACCAAAAATCTACGAAGAAAGAATAACTACCTCAATAGCACCACCACCGTATTTCAATAAACTAGCTTCACCATATTGAATGTTGTTTTCAGTTCTTAAGAGGGAATAAAGTTCAAATTTAAGTGTTCCCTTCCCTGCTCCATGGATAAAAATGATTCGCTTGATCCCTTTTTCACGAGCACTATCGAGACATTGTTTAGCAAAGGAAATTTGCTTTCTCAATATGTCGGAGGGATGAGTATGTTCGGACGATAGAAAAATTTTCTCGGCATGTAAGTCAACTTCAGCGGTTTCATCATCGATCATAAAACGGTCAATCAAATAAGATTTAACTTCAGAAGACTGATTGTTCGCTGTTTCTTTTGAAGTAAGTATGTTTTTTTGAGCTGGTAACTCACCGATGCGATGAATTTTTTCTTCGAAACTTAAAACTTTAATCACATAAGCTTTCTCATCAAAGAAAGGGTTAGGTTGGAAAATCTCTGGTGTAAGCAGCATATGCCAATTGATAGAAAAACTATGTACCAATGTTTCAAAAAACTGATGTTCTTTGACATCAACGATCATACATTGTATGAGTAAAGTATCAATGTGTAAGAGATCCTTATAAGATTTATCCAAAACAACAATGGCATCACCTGGTTGTAGAAAATCATAATGAATCGTTTGATGACCAGCAGCTTTAGATTTTTCAATCAGATGAAAAGCTATAACAAAAGAAGTAAAGTTAACTAAGTAGCACTCAAATGTTTGAGGTGAATCACTGGAAGGAATGATAGAAAAGTAAAGTCCTTTATTAAGATGGATATGCTGAGACTTTTTACGGTATTCAGAATCTTTTTCAGCATCTTTTTCCTTTTCTTTTTGCTTCATATCCGATGCGATGTCTTCCAACAAAATGAGGTCATTACACGTGGTTGGAATTTCGAATCCTTTTTCTATCTCCACAAAAACTATATCACCTTCGATACGTGAAACAACTCCAGATTGGCGCATCGATATAAATGCAACCTTCTGACCAACCTTAAAAGAAGACATGATAGAATTTTATGGAAAATTGTAATGTTTCTTCACCTTGCTCTTAATATCCCAAACACAGGACAATCCTGCTGGAAAACGAACAAAATCTCCGGCCTTGATTTCATAGTTTCCGTCTGGAGTTTCCACCACCACCTCACCTTCGAGAAAGTAGCATTCTTCTGTTTCGTCGTAGGTCCAATCAAAACGTGAAACACCTTTTTCCCATATAGGCCATTGAGTAATACCTCTTTCAATGGCCTCACCCATCGACATTTTCCTTATCTCAACTTTCATGACTTTTTTGCAAATATAGGATAATTATGTTACTTCAGTAAACTTTTATGGATTCTGAGTTGAGCTGTTACAATCTCAACCATGTAGGAGCCATTTCTTAAAAGGGATACATCGATAACGTTAGTTGGTTTTTCGTAGATCATTATCGTTCTTCCATCTAAAGAACGAATAACCACCTGATCAATGATGAAAGGAGATGATATATGAAGTTGATCGGATACAGGATTTGGCCATAGATTAAACGAGGAATAAACTTCACTCATAGAAGTCGAATTTAATACCGTGATTTGAATAAATGCTGTGTCCTTACAATTGCCGTGCTGAACGATAACTGAAACTACGTAAGTTCCGGTATCACTGAAAGAATGAACGGGCTGAGCGTCGGTTGAAGTATTTCCATCACCAAAATTCCATAAATAGCTGTCGATGCTACCAGTTGCATTGACAGAAAAAGACACATTAGAGTTTTGTGCTAAATCTATGAGTGTCGCCGAAGGAATAATTTCAGCTGTGAAACCAGAACAAGTATCCTGGACAAAAAGCTGCCCTGTATATTTAAAAATACCATCATTACCATAATTATGAAATGCTCCTACATATCCTACTCGATGAGATGGAAAAACAACTTGAAGGTGCTGAGTAGTATCCATGTTAGGGAAATCAATCCAATTCAGTCCATCATCTGTGCTGTATGAAATACCCATGTATGGTGTTTGATAATCAGCACCCACACTTACCCATGTGTTTGTCGTACCCTTGACATAGGTAAAATCGTTCCTATACCATTTTCCATTAAAAGATAGCAATTGCCAACTCTGACCACCATCGTGAGTAATATAAGCGGTGTATGGAGTTTCATTCATTCTAATGATACCATCATTGAGCGAACGAAAAACAACCTTGAATTGTTTATTAGCTGGAATAGGTGTTGATAAGACAGTCCACGTATGACCGAAGTCAGTAGATTTAAAAATACGGGATTGATTGGTTGAGAAATAGATCGTATTTCCGACAACTGAATAGTAAGACGTTACCCCATACTCATTGTTCAAAGGTCGCGGAATGTTTTCATCGGGTACTCTAGTCCACGTATTACCTCCATCGTTTGTTGTATAAATCTCGAAATACCCTCCGTTGGGATCACCAATACAAACACCTTTTTGATGATCCCAGAAGTAGACGATATTAGGAAAACCATTGGGAGCTGAAAAAGTCGCAGAATTTTGATGTGTCCATGTAAGACCCCCATCTGAGGTTTTAAGGATTTTTCCACCGCCATTAGCGTTATAAAAAGCAACCCATGCTATAAGAGAATCAACAGCTACTATGCACGATGGTCCATGATTGGCTAAATTGGGTATAGAACCAGCCTTCCACGTACTTCCACCGTTGGAAGTTCGAGTAAACTCTTGGATTAAAGCCTGTGGATTAGTGCCATCATATCCCAATGCCCAGACTATGTTAGAATCAACTGCATACATCCACATGATACCCCGACCCAGTACCCCAAAATTACTGTTTTGCATGACCCAGTTCTGGGCATAAAAAAAAGTGAAATGCAAAACGACTATCCCTAAACACCATTTTTTCATATAACTATCTTTCAGCAAATATAAAAAAATTAATCTTTTTTTAAATGGTGGATCAAAATTTTAAAGAATTAAATTATGGAATGAAAAGCGTTTGATAAATAAGTAAACACAATATACTCTCATCGCTTTTAGTAAAAAAGAACCTAAAATGTTATCACGGAGTCTTTTTAAACATCATTCTCATTTACACAATCAATCATCCCAGGTCAGTCATCGGATATGGACATCACTCTGCCTCCAGTATTAGCAATCCCAGAAACTGCAAAATCTATGACGGATTAAAAAGATACTTTTGGAGCTTTTTCTGCACCAGGAGTACTTTGGAAATAACCTTTTTCTTTGAAGTTAAACCAAGAAGCAAAAATGTTCCGAGGGAAAGTACGGATATACTGATTGTAATTCATAACTACTTCATTGAATGCGTTTCTTTGTGCAAGGATTTCATTTTCTATTTCACGAAGCTGCCCCATCAAGTTCTGAAACGCTTGGGTAGTTTTAAGATCAGGATAACGTTCTATGACCACTAACAAACGACTCAATGCACCTGAGAACTGGTTTTGAACCTCTTCAAATTTTTGGATAGAAGCAGGATCGAGATTATCTGCATTAACTTGGATGCTGCTTGCTTTGCTTCTGGCTTCGATAACTTCAGTAAGGGTTGATTTTTCGAAATTAGCAGATCCCTTAACTGTAGCAACTAAGTTATCTACAAGATCGTATCTTTTTTGATAGACATTTTCAACTTGAGCCCATTGTTTCTTGACTGATTCTTCTTTTTTCACCATTTTATTATATGCCGTCCATATCCAAATCACAATTGGGAAAATTAGTATGATGAGAATAAATATTAACAAACTCGATCCTAAGCAACCTGTTTTTGGCTTGGCATCTGGTGGCAAAGCACCTTTGGGTAAATTATTTTTTCCTTCACTTTCCATAAATATGAATTCTAAGCATAAAAATACAAGTTTTTATTTTAACAATTCAAAATTTCTTTGAATGAAACGAGTTAATTTTTCTCCTTTAAGCAAGCCCTGTTCTAACATCGCTAAATCCAGAAGATGTTGAATTTTATTTTTTCTTTTTTCCTCGTCAACCGTATCGGCCAGATCTGTGATCACCGGATGATTAGCGTTGATGATGAGAGTATATGCTCTTTCCATACCAGGATCCATGAGGCCACCAGAAACCTGACTCATATCATGTAAACGACGCATAAATTCTGGTTGCACCAGTTTAACAGCAGGTTCACTCTCGTGTAATGATTCTATTCGTACGGTGATATGATTGTCAGTAATAGCAGTTTTAAACCACTCTTCAAGCGTTTTCTTTTCGTCAGCACTTAATTTTTCGATGTTTTTCTTTTCATCCTTTTCAATAAGCCTATCGCTCACATCAGCATCTACTCGTTTAAAACTTACCTTGTCAAGTTTTCTTTCTAGAAAATCAATGAAATGTACATCGACAACTGAATTCAACACAAGCACGTGATATCCCTTCGATTTAACCTGTTCAATATAACTAAATTGCTCTTCAGGATTGTTGGTATACAAAACAACAAGCTGTTTGTGTTTATCCTTATGTTTGTCTTCGATTAATTTTTTATATTCATCCCATGTATGGTATTTTCCTTCAGTGTCTTTGTAAAGAGCAAATTTTTCAGCTCTTTCGTAAAATTCCTCATGAGTCATCATGCCATAACGAATAAAAATTTCGATGTCTTCCCATTTTTTTTCGAAATCCTCACGGCTTTCTTTAAAAAGTTCCTCCAGTTTATCAGCCACTTTTCTAGTGATGTGATTGTTGATTTTTTTAAGGTTGGGATCGCTCTGAAGATAACTTCTGCTTACATTGAGTGGTATATCAGGTGAGTCAATAACACCGTGCAAAAGCATAAGAAAATCTGGAACAATGTTTTCTACGTTATCGGTAACGAATACCTGATTACAATATAGTTGAATCTTATTTTTATTGAGTTCGAAAAATTTTTTCAATTTCGGAAAGTAAAGAATTCCACTGAGGGTAAAAGGATAATCGACATTGAGATGAATCCAAAATACAGGTTTGTCATAAGAGTAGGGGTAAAGCTCATAGTAAAATTTTTCGTAATCTTCCGATTTAAGTTGTTGAGGTGGTTTTTTCCACAATGGTTCAACTTTGTTGATGATGCGAGGTTTTTCTACGGTTCGGTAGGTGGGTTTTCCTTCTTTATCGGTGACTCCTTCGACTTGTTCGGTAACTTTTTCCGTGCCAAATTGAATAGGATAAGGTAAGAAGCGAGCATATTTTTTTAGGATATTTAAAATACGGATTTCATCGTTAAAATCCTCATGTTCCTCATCAAAATAAACTATTACTTCTGTTCCACGATCAACTTTATCGGCAACTTCAATAGTAAACTCGGGTGTTCCGTCGCATGACCATTTCACAGCTACCTGATCAGGAAGATAGCTTTTAGTAATAAGTTCAACGCGCTTGGCTACCATGAAAGAACTGTAAAAGCCAAGTCCAAAATGCCCAATGATCCCTGTGTCTTTCTGATCAGTATGTTGAAGATATTTTTTGATAAACTCTTCTGCACCACTAAAGGCTATTTCATTGATATATTTGAGAACTTCCTCTTCAGTCATCCCAATTCCACGGTCAATAACTTTGAGTATCTTTTTCTTCGTATCCAATTCAACTTTTATCGTCAAATCCCCTAGTTCCAAATCTGCTTTTCCCAACGAAACAAGTTTGGTAAGTTTCGTCGTTGCATCCACAGCATTACTGATAAGTTCGCGAAGAAATATTTCATGTTCACTGTAAAGAAACTTTTTGATAATCGGAAAAATATTTTCAGTCTGAACATTGATGGTACCTTTTCTCATGATAACTTTTTGTTGGTTGCACTACAAAACAAATACCAATTCAATTCCTGACAATTTGTCATAGATTCATTTTCAAAAACTAGAGTAAAGCCAAAAAACTTTCACGACAAATAAGAATACAATTGTTAACAATGCTATTATTTTCTCTGACTACTTAAAAATTTACAAAAGTTCCCTCATTAAAATTGGTTATAAGAAAGAAAACCGTGAAATACATGTTTGTTTTTTTCGAACTTAGAAAAAATGCTGATGTTCTTTTCACATGTAAAAAGAAAGCAGCAACCCCATCCTAGCAATGAGCTAACGTTAGCATAAACTTAAAACTCAATCCTCTTGTTTCAAAGCGAAGCAAAATTTTCAAAAGCAGTTAAAGTTGGCTTTTCATCAACTCCTTGCCACAAGAATCTCGATCGAAGAATACTAAAATATTTTTGCTATCTAGTTGCAAATCAATCAATTATATAGTTTTAATTATACAGGCTATGCAATTAGCATAAAAACCTAAAAAGATTATCCTCATACTTTAGAGTTTTTCTTTTAAACTCTCAAGAAATTAACATGGGACTAGTATTTCAAATAAGATCGCTTCTCCATTCAGCAAAAGAAGTAGGTGTTTCATATAAACGAATTGAATAGAGGGCTACACCATCGGGTAAAAGTTTTAACAAGATATTGCTAAAGTACTCAACAAGATTTTCACTCGTTGGCTGAAAAGGAAAGAAGATAACACGTTCGAATTGTTTGAATAGTTCTTCAGGTATTTGCTCACGATGTTTTTCATTTAAAAACAAGCTATGATCGTACACATCGATAATATGCTCCTTGACCAACGAAGACAGATCGCCAAAGTCCATGACCATTCCATCTTTGGGATGATTCGGGCGCACGAGAGGCTCACCACTCACGGTCACCTCTAATATATAGGAATGACCGTGAATGTTTTTGCATTTTCCATCATAGCCCAAAAGAGCATGAGCTGATTCGAAAAAAAAACGCTTGGTTATTAGAATCTTCACCATAAAATATCAATCATGATGAACAACATGGCAAAAATATACAAGGTAGATGCAAAAAGGTAAGTATATGGAAATAATTTTTCAGCTCTACGAAACCAAACTTCAGAAAAAGTATAGAAATACATTAGACCAAGCAGCAGGAACAATAAAATAAAAAGTAACACAACAACATACCAAGAATGCATCAAAAAATACCCTAATCCCATTCCAGTAATAAACCAATCAAAAGACATGGCAAATGCAACCCAAAAAAATTGCTCCATAGTACTGACTTCAACTTTAACCCACAAATTTCGTGGCCTGACGTAGACGTAAAAAGTCTTAAAGCTCATCACGGCCAATATCCCCATACTTATGTATATAGCAGAAGTCAAAGGTTCAACAAGCTTATAAGAAACTATTGTTCCTAGATAAAACATCAAAGAAAAAACTACTGAGTACAAAAACAATCCAAGTAAACTTTGATTTTTAGTAATCAACTTACGCCTTTGCAAAAGAATCGCACTCGTAGAAGGCACGAAAAGAGCCAACAAAGAACAAACTACTGTCAAAATATGCCATTCATTGCTCATTCGAATGCTTCATTTGATGAAAAAAGTAAAGAAGAATTACAGTCACTAAGGTAAAAAGGAATGTTAGCCACCACGAAAAAGTAAAAACAGATGGATCTTCTAGATTGATATTTGTGTAATCTAACAAATACAATCTTTTGAAAACAAAAGCAAGTCCATTGTTTAAAAAATGAAAGAACATCGTACTCCAAAGGGAACCAGTTTTATAATAAATATAGCCCAACAACAAACCTAAAACAAATCTTGGTAAAAAACCATAAAAATCAAAATGAAAAGCACTGAAAACGATGGCCACTAATACTATGGCAACCCAAGATTTCGTAAATCGCATAAGCCATGTCTGTAGTGTACCACGGAAAAAAATTTCTTCGCTTAAAGCTGGCAGTACAGCAATAAGCAAAAATGAAAAAAACCAACCTTCCCATCCAGGGTAAGAAGATAAAAGGTTAATGGTTTCCTGTGCACTCTCTTCCCATGATTTAAACTGTTCTTCAATAGCTGCCCATGAAGACGGTAATGTGATGCTTTTATTTAGTTCATATAACCATGCTATGGGAAACTGCGAAAAAATCAATATTAAAAATACGATCATCAAGCTTAATACGGGAACGAACCGATCCATGCCCCAAAAAGTAGCAGGTCTTTCTAAAAAACCATGAATGAAAATGATAGCCGGAATTATAAAAAAACCAAGATGCTGAAAAAAAAGAAGAAACAAGGAGTAATAATAGATATCATTCTTTTCTATACCCATTAAACCTAAATAAAAATCTACTCCCCAAATCATCGCTCCAAACGAAAACGAAAGGAGCATGATAATTAGAGCTGAAGTTAACGTAATCAAAATCAAAGCCAGCAATTGAACGATGAAACTTTTTCCTTCGAGAAAGCCCTTTTTTAGCATTGTCCTTATGATTATTTTTGTCAAAATTATGAAAAACTTTTTGCTTGACTTTCTTTCTAGAAGGCCACTAATCCTTGCACCGATGGAAGGAATAAACGACATTATTTTCAGAGAACTTTGCATGAACTATGGCTGTGATGTTACTGTAACTGAATTTATTTCTTCCGAGGCTCTCATCCGTAGTGTAGAAAAAAGTATTCAAAAAATCAAAAAAATTGAAAAGGAGCCCTTTCTTTGGGTGCAAATTTTCGGACATGATGCCTCGACTATGCGAAAAGCAGCTGAAAAAGTAGTTGAATTTGGAGCTGACGTAATTGATTTAAATTTTGGATGCCCGGTAAAGAAAATCGTATCCAAAGGTGCTGGCGCTGCACTTTTGAAAGATCTTAACAAGCTACAAGGAATAGCCTCTGAGGTAGTTAAACATGTGAACGTTCCCGTAACAGCTAAAATACGCCTGGGATGGGACGAGCAATCTATAAACGTAAGAGATACTGTATTACGCCTACAAGATGCAGGAATTAGTCTAGTGAGCATTCATGCCCGAACACGCGCTCAAATGTATGGAGGCAAGGCAAGATGGGAATTTATTGAGCAAGTCACCAATGATCAAGCAGTTAAAATACCAATTATTGGAAATGGAGATATCACCGATGGTCAGATTGCCCAAAAAGCTCTCGAAACTACTCGCATAGCAGGACTAATGATAGGTAGAGCCGCCATAGGTAATCCGTTTATCTTCAAACAAATAAAGCATTATTTTCAAACTAAACAAGAACTTGTGATTCCCTTGGAAGAAAGAAAAAATGTTTTTTTACTACACTTACAACGATCTATCGAGTTGAAAGGTGAAAAACGTGGTGTTTTGGAAATGCGTAGACATATTCCTCATTATTTTAAAGGTATACCTCATTTCAAGGAACGAAAAGTTAGATTGCTACAAGCATCCTCTCTTGAGGAAATCGTTCATTTAATAGAAAATTTATGAGTAAAAAATTTGAGCATATCAGAGCTTACGAAGACAGTGATGTCGACACGATTTTACAGCAACTTGCCGATGATAACGATCTGCGCCAATCAATCTCTTTTTTACCCGAAGACTTTTCTAAAATTTTTTCCCAATTACAGGAAATTAAAACCATACGCGATTTTCAGCAAAGAATAATTTACCCTTTTGCCAACTGGATCGTACAAAAAACTGTCGAGGAACTCACATATAGCGGTATTGAAAACCTCCATGCCGATGTTCCCTACTTATTTATTTCCAATCACAGAGACATAGTCATGGACCCCATGTTAATTAATTATGTTCTATATCGATCCCATTTTCCGACCACCCAAATAGGAATAGGAAACAATCTTCTCATCAAACCATGGATAGAAAAAATTGTGCGTTTAAATAAATCATTTGTTGTCTATAGAAATTTGAAAGGAAAAAGACTTTTTTTTGAACTCAAGCAATTATCAGAATACATCAAATATACTTTGATTGAGAAAAAAGAATCTGTATGGATTGCCCAACGTGAAGGGAGAGCCAAAAATGGCATAGATGAAACACAACTCTCTTTGCTTAAAATGTTGAATCTATCATTCAGAAATAATAAAGGTTATTATCACATAGTCCCTGTCACTTTTAGTTATGAATTTGATCCGTGTGATGCCCTAAAGGCTGTTGAGCTAAGCAAAGCATGTGAAGGATTATCAATGAATAAAAACCCTGAAGACGACCTACTTCACATGAAACTTGGCCTTTTAGAAAATAAAGGTAATGTTCACGTTCATTTTGATAAACCTCTCTACATAGAATTACCCATTGAAAACCAATTCTTAAAAAAAATTAAACTTGCTCTCGACGAAAATATTCAGAAAAATCAACGCTGTTTTTCTACTCATTTGTATGCATACTGGAAGATCTTCGATCCAAATTATCCCCTTCGTTCAAATGATTTTGAAAGGGCTCGTCAGTACTTTGAACAGCAAAAGAATAAATATAAACTCACTGAAAGCATGGAACGATTTCTCCTATTGCCTTATGCGCATTCTGCAAGAAATTGCTTCAGTAAAAATTCCTCTTTCAATAAACTAGAAGATAATCAACGCAAGTGAAAATACTACTCTCTAGGCAAAAGTCACCCAAAACTTGAAATAACTAAAATTTCACTTGCAATAGGCCAAAAACGTGAAGAGGAGCTTGAGGAAAATATCCATCCATGACTTGTTCTGCACCACCAGAAATATATCGATAGACCCATGCATTGGTCTCATATTTCTCCGAAAAAATGTTTCGCAAAGAAACGCTAATATCAATACCTTTTGACCATTGTGGACTGAAATGAAATCCAATATTAAAGTTAAAAACAGTATATGGATCTAACGAACGTTCTTTGCTTGAAGTGAGATCAATATACTGACGTGCTACATGTTTAGTTTCAAGACCCAACGTCAAAAATTTCGTAAGTTCATACGTAAGTTGTGAGTTAAAGATGTAAGGTGGAGAGAAACTGATGTCAGTAGATTCAAAAAATGCACTATCTTGTGACCATGTATCCCAATTGTCAATATAGATGGTAACATTTTTCATTTTATTAAGAGAATATGTCAGATTAAAGTCCCATGTTAACTTACTTAATGGTTTCCATTGTCCTAAAAACTCTATACCGGTGCGATAACTGTGAGGTACATTAACGTAAACCGGAACCCCTACACTGTTAATTTCACCTGTTTGAACAAATTGATTACGATACAACATGTAGAAAGGATTGAGTTGAAATGTGTATGTGTTACCCTTCTTCTGTATTACCATTTCAAGATCATATAAATGCTCAGGTACAGGAATTTGACCTGAATCAGCTTCGACGAGCATGTAACGAGTTGGTTCACGAGAAGCCATGCCCCAATAGATAAAAAATTTCCATTGATTTAAGTTATAAGAAATTCCCGTTTTAGGATTCAAAAAAACGTATGTTTTTTTCAAATTGAGGTTCCCTACCTCATCATCTAGGCCCCATATTTTATGCTGAATACCCCGTATCTGTACGTCAATAAAAGTGCTAAGATTTTTGTTAGGGTTCATGCTAAATTTTGCATAAAAACTTCCATCATCTTTAAGTCCATAAGCTCGATAATATTCGTGATCGACTTTAATAGGTCCAGCATATTTCATCCAAATGAGGCGACCAAAATGTCTGCCATCATAACGTGAAATGGTTCCACCTACATTCAAAGTCCATTTTTGATGAGAATTGTAATCTAGTGAATACACAAAACCATAAAAATCATTATCGAGAAATTTTCTTCGAATAAGATCAGTCTGAGTAATTGTGTCATTTTCAATCACTATCAAAGGCAATCGATATTCGGTTAATTCTTGATTTTCTTTATATTGCTCATAATATCCAAAGCCTGTAGTCAGGAACGCTGTAACCGAAGAGGAAAAAAATTCACTAAATTGATGTGAATAAACCAGATGATAATGCCCTTGTTGATAAAAATCGATTTCATTTTTATATGTATAAGGATTATATGTGCGATTGGTTTTAAGAGAATCTTTAGGTACCCCATACCATGCTTGATAAGTTTTTTCCTGGCCACGTAGCACCATAAAACGCAAAATATCTCTAGCTCCAAACCAACCACTGTTGATCTGGAAGGATTGAAGTTGGGCAAAAGCTCGATCAATGTATCCATCACTATGTAAATATGATGCTCTTCCATCTATAACCCAATGTTGATTTAAAAGGCCTGTACCGAAACGCAAGGTCGAACCATACGTTTTGTAACTACCGGCGCGTAGTAGTAAAGTAGCGTAGGAATCAGGATTGAAATCCATGGTATTGATGTTAATGGATGCTCCAAAAGATGCTGTTCCATTAGTTGAAGTTCCTACACCACGTTGCACTTGTAAATCCCTAGCAGAAGAGAGAAGATCAGGAATATCTACCCAAAAAACTCCATGAGATTCAGGATCGTTATAGGGGACTCCGTTTAAAGTTACGTTGATTCGAGCCTGATCCGTACCACGAATCCATATGTTCGTATACCCTATTCCAGTTCCAGCATCAGTATTTACAGTCACTGATGGAAGTAAATTTAAAACAGTGGGGATATCTGTGCCAAAATTTTTTTGCTCTATTTGTTGCTGATTGAGCATAGTAAAGGTGGGAATCTCTCTTCCACCCAAGCGAATACCTTGAATTACAACCTCCTGTGTAAGGTACGACCTGGGTTGCAGATCCACTATGATATTGTTTTCAGGTAATTTTTTTATAATGACTGTGTCGTTAAAGTAACCAAGATAGGAAACGATTAGCTTGATGGGAGGATCTTTTTTAAGCTTTATGACAAACTTACCACTATAGTCTGAATATGTTCCAATGAATGTTTCGTGAACCATAATCTGCGCACCAACTAGAGGTTTGCCTGTATGGGCATCACGAATTTCACCCTGAATCTCGTATTGACTATAAATTTTAAACCAACTCGTGAAAATCAGTAAAACAAACAAATTTCCTTTCATTTTTGCATTTTTTTAAATGCAAAAACGGCAAGGGGTGGAATCCATTTTTGCGAATCGAACTGCACTCCCTTCGCCGGTATTACCCGGATCAGGTTCAAAGGGTGTAATCTCAGCCCGAAGAATTGCTTGCAAGTCTTCGAGCACCCCTGTGTTGAGAATTACAATGCAAACATTATAATTTTTTCTAAAACGTAACAGATGATATATATCATATATATAAAACAAGCTGATGAATTGCTCAATGTGTTTGCTGGCGTTTTTGAAAATGCTTTGAATCTCCCCACTGACCAAAACCGGGTTCTAAGCCAGCTTTATAAATTTCTTGCGTAATGCGAATCTTTAACAATTCTATTTGTTGTTTACTTCCGGCTTTGTTTTCGTAGAGCCAATATTTATCATGATATTTTTCCGGGGTTATGTTGGGCATCACAATATTGGCACCAGCTTTAAAAGCCATGAGTCGTCCTGATGGATGTAATGTCTCCATGGCTGTCGTAGCAGCTATATTAATGTCTCTCATTAAAAGTCGCAAGCACGCCACCATTTTAATCGAAAGCATAAACCTTTCATAAGGTGGCAAAAGTTCATGTTTTCGTTGATACATGGGGGTGTTTTTGTGCTCAATGTAAGGACCCATCCCACACATGTCGATGTCGAATTCCTTCATAAAAAGAAGATCCCGCGCAAGAGAACGAATAGTCTGTCCTGGCAAGCCTATCATCACACCTGTTCCCACTTGATAACCAATTTTTTTCAACGTATATAAACATTCAAGCCTTCTTTCATATGTATGATATCCATCCACTGGATGTATTTGATGAAAAAGTTCTTGATCAGAAGTTTCAATACGCAACAAATAGCGATGAGATCCAGCTTCGAACCAACGCCGATACGTCTCTTCTTCCTGCTCACCAAGGGAAAGAGTAATGCCAAGACTTTTATCTCCAATTTGCTTAATTCCTCTTATCAGTCTTTCAATTCTCTCTACCCATGCAGGAGACGATAACTCCCCGCCTTGAATCACTATGGATCCAAAATTATTTTTATACGCATATTCAGCGGCTGCATATACCTCTTCATCTGTCATTACATAACGATCAATCGTATGATTGCTTCGCCGAATGCCGCAATAAAAACAATCTTTCATGCAATGGTTAGATAACTCAATTAGCCCACGCATGTAAACTTTATTTCCAATTTCTTGAAGTCTAACTTCGTGAGCTTTCTGAAACAATAACTGAGCATCCTCGTCATTTAAAGAGAGTAAATGCTCAATCTCTTCAATATTAAAATGGGTCTTTTCTAAAATTGATTTCAATTCCATATGATGGATAAAATAAACACAAACGCGTTAATCAATGAAAGGTTATGATGTTAATCATTTTAAGGATTTTTTAAGTTCGTCCATATTTTTAGGTTTAGCTATGATTTTACCTTCAAAATCAACCACAAAAAACAAAGGAGTTCCAAACACGGCCCAACGAATGGCATTTTCACCTTCATAACCTTTTAGATCGGTGATCGATGGCATAGGAAGATGTAGTTCACGGATACCTTTCACCCATGCGTCTTTATCCTCATCCAATGAAAAACTCAACACAACAAGATCTGGAATAGTTTCAACATAAGACAAAACTTCTGGCAATTGATGATGACAATGTTCACATTGGGAATTCCAAAAAATGATAAGTACTTTTTTACCTAAATAATCAGACAATGATACTTTATTTCCATTTGGATCTAAGCCTTCTAAAACAGGAGCTTGCATACCGGGTTTAAGATTACGAAGCGAAAAAGCTCTTCTTTCGTAAGCATCTGGAATCCCTCCTTCGCAATTGCTATGATGGTAGTACAAATCGTAAAGATGAAGGTAAACACCCTCAAAAGGGCTGTCTTCAAAAGTATTCATGAGTAAATGCAAGACAAAATTAAACTGCGTGTTGTTCCATGAAAAAGTACTCAGAATGAAATCGCAAGCCTTTTTATAATTTTCTTCCGTTGCCGAATCAAGTAAATTGTTTAAATAAAATTCCACAGCTCGAGCAATAACACGAGTGTTGACCAGACTTGAATCCTGTTTGTCTATTCTGTCGAACAACCTTCGCTGAAGAAAATGGTACTCATTGCGATAACCATGATCGGGATTTTTTTTCTTATAATCATCAAAAAGTGGTGGAATAGATGCATATTGAACTTTCACTGCAAACGATTGGGGATACAATTGTTTCATAGAATCAAGAACTCGTGTGTAATTGTGAAGTAACCTTTTTATATTTTCTTTCACCTGAACCAGTTGATCGTATCGACCAGTTTGATAATAGTAGTTTCCACGAGTTTCCAAGCTATCAAGTTTATCTTGAAAGCGTTGAAGGTAACTGTATAAGGAATTTTCCTGTGAATTTCTGATGATCAGTTTATTGTTAGTTGTAATTCGTAATTGAATAGTGGACTCTCGATGAATAATGATATACCAACCATCATCGTTCAGGCTTGTGCTTATTCGATATTCTCCTGTTTCGGGGATAGTATCTCGAGTTAAGATCGCTTTGAATCCAGAAATGGGGATGCTGTCTATGATTTCCTCCTCAAAACCTCTGATTTTCCAAAAATAAACATATTTTTCCTTTGGCTTTCTATCGAAATTAATCTCTAGAGTGAATTTACCAGAGTTATTAGAATTCTGACAGAACGAAAAATTAAAGATCCCCAAAATTAAAACAAAAAAATGTATAATTTTATGCATATTCATACACCTCATTTTTTGACTTTTCTGCTCACAACTATGGCATCTTTGTACCCTTGAGAAATGATCCATTTTTTGTGTTTATCGGCTTCGTTATTGCTGGAAAACTTTCCCGAAAAATAAACATAATAACTTCCTTGTTTTTCAACAGAGATAGGTCTAAAATTTCTAAATTTTTCATGGCTTGTATCCAAAGGTGTTTTCAAGCTAGCAAACTGAACTAGGTAAACAATATTATGTTGTGTACTTTGAATAGAAAACATTTCAACAGGATTAATTTCCGTTCCTTGAATCTGATTTCTATATTCAACTAAAGCTTTATAAATTGCATAAGCTAACTTTTCTTTGACAGAATCCTTAGCAAGAAGCTTTTCTTGCTCCGCATTTGAAATAAATTCAAGCTCGATAAGCACAGATGGCATTGTTGTTTTCCATAATACAAAAAAAGGAGCTTGTTTAATTCCTCGATTATCAAAATGAGTCAGTTGTTCAAAATGCTTTTTGATGATGGTTGCAGCCTGTAAACTCTTTTGCAAATAGATACTTTGAAGATTACTGAATATGATATATGCTTCCGCTGAATTGGGATCAATGCCCTTGTAAACAGATTGATAGTTTTCTTCCATGGTCACAACAGAATTTTCTTTCATGGCAACTTCTAAGTTTTCATCAGATTTATCCATTCCCATAACGAAAATTTCAAAACCTTTTACGTCCTTTTTTTTGCTGGCATTACAATGGATGGAAACAAACAAGTCAGCTTGGTTTTTATTAGCTATACTAGCCCTTTCATGCAATGGTAAAAAAATATCCTTTTTCCGCGTTAAGATTACTTTTACATCCGGCATGGTAAGCAAATACTTTTCCAATCGCAATGCAACATCAAGGACTATTTGTTTTTCTTGAAGTAACTTACCGGTGGCTCCAGGATCCTTGCCTCCGTGACCAGGATCCAAAACAACTACCCACGTATCATTTTTTTGCCCATGTAATAATGCATATGAAAAACAAAGAATTAAAAACCAGTTTTTCATTTCAAATACGTAATTTTGCTTCTATCTTTACAAAAATACTTTTTTTGAATAGAGTGAAAAACACGGCTTTTTTATTTTTCATGCTGTTCATCATGACGGCAGGATTTGCCCAAGAAATGAGTAGCGATACCTTCCCTATGTCAAATCTTATACCAAATCCCATACACTATTCCTGCGATGATTCTTTAATTTATGAATTCAAAGAAAAGAAAGTTTGTCTTTATGGTAAAGCTCATGTCGAATATGAAGACATTGTTCTAGACGCTGGATGTATTTGCATTGACTTTGGACAAAGCAAACTCATAGCCAAAGGTATCATAGATAGTAGTGGGAAGTATGTTCAGCATCCCATTTTAAAAGACAAAGAAAGAGAGGTCAAAACAGATAGTTTATGGTATTATTTTGAAACCAAGAAAGGATTTATTTATAACATTCACAGTGAAGAAGCTGGTGGCTACCTACATGGAGAAAAAATTAAACAACTGAATGATTCTATTTATCTTGTTAAACGTGGTGCTTTTACCACATGTGAGTTGGAACATCCTCATTATAGCATTTGTTTCGACAAAGCAAGGGTAGAACGCAACCATCATATTTTGACCGGTACCATCTGGCTTGAAGTAGAGGATATACCTACGCCTCTTGCTCTGCCTTTTGGATATTTTCCTAATCAGAAAAAACGATCATCGGGTTTTCTTATACCATCTTACGGAGAAAGTGCTAACCGTGGCTTTTTTCTCGAAAATGGAGGATATTATTTTGGGATTAGCGATTATATTGATCTTGCTCTAAGGGGCGATATTTATTCTCGAGGAAGCTGGGCTGCTAAGATTTATAGCAATTACAAAAAACGATACAAGTTTGAAGGATCTCTTAACTTAAATTATGCTATCAACGTATTTGGTGAGAAATTCACTAGCCAATATCAGCGTCACAAGGATGTTTTCATTCGATGGCAACACCAACAAGATCCACGCGCCCGTCCTCGAAGTCGTTTTTCAGCTAATGTTCAGGCAGGTTCTTCCAACTATACTACCTTCAATCCATCTAGTGCCAACGACTACCTTAGCTCAAACTATTCTTCATCCATTGCCTATTCGACTCAACTTTCTTCTGCTTTCAATCTCGCCATCACGGCCAATCATTCTCAAAATAAGCAAACTCATCAATTTGCCATTACACTACCGGATCTGCTTTTAACTAGCTCTCGATGGTACCCTTTCCGCAATCCTCAAAAGCCATCCTTACGGTTTAAATGGCTTGAAAAAATAAATACATCCTACATGTTTCAAGCAAAAAACTCATTGGAAACCTTAGACACACTTCTTTTTTCATCTTTTAGTCCTAACAATTTCAATTATGGCATAAAACATCATATCCCTTTTTACCTTCCCCTAAACCTTTTCCGAGTAATAACGTGGAACACTTCTTGTTCATTTACAGAAAAATGGTATTTTCGGACCATTCGAAAACGCTACGATAATCAATTAGACAGCATTCTGACCGACACGTTAAGGGAATTTAAGCCCGTTCACGAGATAGCTCTTAATTCAAATTTCTCCACCCAATTCTTCACATTTATTTTATATAAAAAAGGCCCTATACAAGCTATCCGACACGTTTTCACACCGAACATTGGCTTTTCATGGCGACCAGATTACACCACATCCATATGGCGATACTATCGATATTTCGTGCCACCATCTTCGACACAAGCAATTCCATATTCTATTTTCACCAATCCTATTTTTGGCGCACCACCTTCAGGAAAAGCAGCTTTGATCACCTTTAATTTTAATAACAATTTGGAAATGAAAGTAAAATCAAAAAATGATACCATCACTGGTACAAAAAAAATTACTCTGGTAGATTATTTTAACATTAATTTCTCTTATAATTTAGCTGCCGATAGTCTACGCTGGTCTACGGTCAACATGAGTGGTAGAACCGCCATAGTCAAAGGATTAGACATTCGATACACAGCACAATTTGATCCCTACGCCGTTGATAGTCTTGGTAAAAATCTCAATACACTTGAGTGGACAGCAAATCGACGCTTGCTTAGGAAAAACTCCTCCAATGTCATCCTTAGCTTGAATTATAGCATTAATCAAAGCACATTCATCAAAAATAAAAAAGCGCAAGATACTACATTTTACATACCAACCTGGTCACTTACCATTTCATATACGTTTCAATATACTGAAAATTTATTAGTAGGGATTACTAAGCCGTACCAAAGAATTCAAACACTCTCTATCACAGGTGATTTCAAACCAACTCGTAATTGGCGCATGAGTTTCATGACAGGTTATGATTTTATCAACAAGGGGTTGAGTTACACCAGTATCAACATTCACCGCGACCTTCACTGTTGGGAAATTATTTTCAATTGGATTCCCACTGGATTTCGCAAAAGTTATAATTTTACCTTGCGTGTTAAATCTCCTATACTACAAGATCTAAAAATTACCAAGAAAACAGATTTCAGGGACTACTACTAAAAGATAATTCGTAAGCTTATCAAAGTGTTAACATTAACGCAATATAGTGATTGTCCCTTGATAATCTTCAGTTTTACCATTATTGTAGTTTAGTCTCAGAATATAGTAATAAGTTCCGGAAGGTAAGTTCTCGCCATCGAATTCATTGTGATAATTACTACTTTCAAAAACTTTTTTACCCCATCGATTGTAAATCCAAAGATGACTATTGGGATAGTGTTCTATATTTACAATACGAAATACATCATTAAATCCGTCTTTATTTTCAGGAGTAATGATGTTAGGAATCATAATGCCACAATCAAGAACAGTAACTGTGGTAGAATCGGTTATAGTATCACAACCAATGATCTGCACAGTATAATGATAAACGCCAGGATCTGGTATTTGAATAATGATTTTAGGTGTTGTGTCACCACTAGACCAAATGTATCTATAGTAAGGAAGATTCTGAGTGACATCGTATTGTTTTTGCTGAAATGGACAGATTTCATCAGACACCAAACTTACCTGCGCAGATGGTATAATGGTAACACGAATAGTATCTTTATCTCCACACATGTAATTAGGACCATAGCCTACCCTCACCCAATATTCATGAGATCCATATGAGTTAATTTGAAGTATTTGCGACGTATCTCCTGTTGACCATTGATACCTAAAACCAGGGTTTCCAGCATCCAATAGAATAGGGCCACTTAAAGCACAAGTGTCGTTTCCAAGATTGACTGATGCATTGGGATAAAACTCGACAAAAATTTCATCACTGTCAAAGCAAGTCACCTGAGAAGTTTCATTGACAGCTGTCACTGAATAGAAACCCGTTTGATTAACTTGAATGGACTGATTCAATGAACCTGTGTTCCAGAAATAATATTGAGCATTAGGTGCACTGAGAGTTAAAGTTTGTCCATCGCACAAAATGGTATCGTTACCAAGGTTCACATCAGGCACATCAACAACCTGAAGAGTAATGGTGGTATCCCACGAACAACCGTATTCATCATAAACAACTACCGTATAATTGTAAGTTCCCGGCGATTGTGGAACTACACGAGCAGTAGTATCATCTATCTGGTAAATAAAAGGACCATAGTAGATTACCGAGTCAATCTCTACATAGTAAGACCACCCACCCGATGATGATGTATTGCTAAGCGTGAGTCCCCACCAGAAAACATACCCATTGTCTATTGCCCAATTATCACATATTTCAATGCTCCACGTTCCATTAAGTGGACACCCTACCAAGCCAGATAAAGGATTCTGTGGTGTAATGTAATTAGTATGATTGACCGTATCTGTTGGAGGTATAGGAGTTGGACCAGAACCGTCAAGTGTATTCAACAATCCCTGCTGAGGATAGATCTGACTCCAACAATAAAGCCATCCTGTTCCAGGAGGATTTAAAGAAGCATTGCATGGAAAAGTACTATTATCATTGTAATTTGCTTGTCCCAAATCATTTCCCCCAGAATTATCGTAACTATCTAGCAATACACTTTGCCCATTAGGACAAATGATTCTAAAAGAAAGATCTCCAGCAAAAGTATGTTCCATGTTAATACAAATAGCCAAAATGTCACTTGCATTTTGAATGGTTGAACCGGGAGGAAACGAAGTAAAAGTCACGGGGGTTTGATAGCATGTTTGAGGACAATTGGGACCATCAGGGATAAAAGTCGTACTATCGTAAGACTCAGAGATTACAATGTTAGAATTTGTTGGATTAATTACGATTTGATTCCCTGGACCCATACCACTATGAATATATATGGTATCACCTTCGCAAATGTGTGGAAGCGGTGTTAGATGTGCTATAGGATTATCAGCTATTCGAACACGAAGTTGCAAAAGTTGAGTATTGGTGCACCCTCTTACATCAGTAACAGTTAAATATACTGTATAGCCCCCCGTCACAGGATATGTATGCCATACCACTCTACCATTAGCTTGTGTTCCATCTCCAAAGTCCCAATGATAAGTAGATGTAGTGCTATCTTGATGATACAGAATGTCATTTTGTGGAAAAGCACCGGGACCGGCTCCCAAAGCTGCAAACTTTATAGGTGTTCCAGCACAAATATTAATGTAATTACTATCATCAGGTAAAGGAATCATTTCAAGTGTATCAACAGCAGCAATTACAGTCTGGCATTGTGGGATACAAGATACTGCAGCATTCCAACCTGATCGATTATTAACATTATTACTCTTGAAGCGAATTGTTAATTTACCTGATGTATTATAGATCGAAGCTTGAACAACGGTATTTGGGTTAGTTAAAGGATGAGAATTATTATACCACCCAATGAGTGGAGAACTAATACTTGGCCCATCATAAATAAAAAGTGTATCATCGTTGGCAATATCAAAAGCAGCAAATTCAAGACGTATATGAGTATTGACGGGATTTGAACTTGCAAATGTAATCCATCTATCTTGATTGTTCGTATAATTACTAGTTTCCGTACCATCATCATAAAACCAAAAAGAGCATCCTGTTTGCGTGGTATTATGCGTTGCTGCGTTTAAATATACTTTGGGTTGTGAGGAAATTATTAAATAACTAAAAAGGCCCCCTATTAAAAAACATATTCTTTTCATCTCTTTTTTTTACAAATTTCTGACTATTTTTCTTATGTAAAGTTTATTCAATAATTATTTTTTTAATTTTTCCCCTTATTTCACTCCATTTTTCAACCGGTAATTTAGCTCCAATAATTTGAATTATTTCTCGCGCTACGAAGTTAGCAATTTTTGCCGTTTTTTCCATAGATAGACCTTGACTTAAACCAAACATAAATCCAGCAGCAAATAAGTCTCCAGCTCCTGTAGTGTCAAGAGGTTCAACAGCTTCGGTTGGACTATAAACGATAGCATCCTTGTAAATTATGATAGCACCATCTTCTGCCAACTTAAGAGCAACTATTTTGCCCATAGATTTCCAGAAATCTATGGATTCTTCAGATTTTTGATGACAAAAAGCTATACATTCTTCTCGATTGACAAAAACCAGATCAACATATTTCCGAATCATTTCATACAAAAAATCTCTATGTCTTTCAACCACAGCAAAATTAGCAAGATCCAGGCCCACTTTTAAATTAATTTCCTTTGCAAGCTTGAGTATACTTTCAAAAAAATCATGATTTTCTACTAAAAATCCCTCTACGTACAACCAATCAAATCTTTCTTGCCGTATCGCTTGATGTATGGCATCGATAGTTAAGTGCAGAGATGCTCCCAAAAAGGTGGCAAATGTTCTTTCACCATCTGGGGTTACAAGTACTATAGAAACACCGGTTGGTTCCTTGCAAAGATCAATAAAAGTATGAACGCCTTGTTTTTTTAAATCCAATTGAAAAAAATCTCCAAAATTATCATTACCTACAACACCCACGAATGAAGAATTTATGTTCAGTTGCGCCATACCGACAGCTGTATTAGCTGCTGAACCACCGCTAACAATTTTTTGAGGAAAATCTTTCACAATTTCCAGAATGTTTCTTCGCATGCTCTTTTCAATCAATTGCATGCTGCCCTTTACTAAACCAAGTTGTCGCAATACCTCATGAGAAGGAAGCATGACAAGTAAATCTACCAGTGCATTACCAACCGAAATAACTTTCATCTTATTTTTTCGCAAAATTCAGTTTTTTTTTGTTTGGTAAAAAAATTTTTTTCTAACTTTGCAACGTTATTCCCCCATAGCTCTGTCGGTTAGAGCATCTGACTGTTAATCAGAGGGTCGTAGGTTCAAGTCCTACTGGGGGAGCAAATTCGATGAGCATTTCTTTTGTTTCTAAGAATTTTATCAGCGATTTGTATGATTTCCTATGAGTAATGAGGTTTAACGCTTATCTTGCTTAAATAATAAAAAAACGAAGGCAAAACGGATTTACAATTTGTGTTTCATTTTGGAAAAGAAATGAAATACGAATATAACAATTTTTACTCCTAAAACACTCGCTTATCACTCCATTTACTCATCTCTGAATATGGTTTCCGTTCCAACACATCGATACGATAAAAAGACATGTTTTTCAATATTCTTTGCTGACGACGATAAAGAATAGGGCTTCGCGTATATGGATTCCATTTGCGTGGGTTAGGGAGTGTAGCTATAAGCAAAGCAGCTTCAGAAGCATTTAGATAATAAGGATGTTTCTTAAAATAAGCATAAGATGCTGCTTTTACTCCATAAATTCCGGGACCCATTTCAACTACGTTAAGGTATACTTCCATGATACGACGCTTGCCCCAAATGAGTTCTATAAGAATAGTAAAATATGCCTCAAGTCCTTTTCGAACCCATGTTCGATCGGGCCATAAAAAGACATTTTTTGCTGTCTGTTGAGATATGGTACTACCACCTATTTTTTTTTTGTGAGTTTTGTTGTATTCATAAGCATAGCGGATAGCATCCCAATCAAACCCCCAATGATTGAGAAAAAAACCATCCTCAGATGCTATAGCAGCTTTCCACAAGTAAGGACTGATGGAATCAATTGACACCCACTTATATTGGAATTTGATCTTTTCATTTGTGGCTACCCATTGCTCATAACTTCTAATAACCATTAAAGGGGTAAAAGCGATTGGCATCCATCTGTACAGAAAAATCAGCATTATCGAAAATAAAACAAAAACTACAACTAGGTTTCGTATGATATAAAAAGTTTTAATAAAAAAAGATTTGGGTACAAAAAATTTTTTATTCATGAATTTTTTGCAAAAGCTGATCGAGCAACCTACTTGCTCCTATTCGGAAAAGCGAAGGTGTGAGCCAGTCTTTACCTAAAATTTTTTTAACCAGTGCATAATATTGATAAGCTGTCGCTGCTTCAGTTATGCCACCTGCAGCTTTGAAACCTACTTTTTTACCAGTTTTTTGATAAAAATCCTTGATGGCTTCAAGCATAACCCACGAGGCTTCAAGTGTTGCAGCAGGTTGAATTTTGCCAGTTGAAGTCTTAATGAAATCGGCACCGGCCTTCATCGAAATCATCGAAGCCTCGTAAATGAGCTCTGAATCCTTCAATTCACCTGTCTCAAGAATAACCTTAAGATGAGCGTCACCACAGACTTTTTTATGTTCGTAAACTTCTTTGAAAATGAAATCTCTATCCCCAACTAGCATTTTTCCGCGAGATATAACCATGTCAATTTCTGTCGCCCCTTCATTTAAAGCATATTTTACCTCCTCTAACCTAAGATAGAGAGGACTTTGACCGGATGGAAATGCACCTGCAACGGCAGCTACCTGAATCCCTGTCCCCTTTAGAGCTTCAGCAACCTGGCGTACAAAAACAGGATATACACAAACTGCTGCCACAGCTCTTTTATTATCTCCAAGGTTTATCGTACGAAGTGCTTTTTGGACTAAATTTTTTATCTTTTCTTCATGATCAGTAGCTTCGAGAGAGGTTAGGTCGATAAAACCAATGAGCTCTCCATAAATCTGTTCCTGTTCAATCATCTCTGAATACAATTCATTTTTTATGCTATCCCATTTCTCGATTGAAAAACTTTTCATATGTGAACTTTTTTTATGACAAAATCTGTTATGGTTCTGCACGTATATCCTTCGTTTTTCAAAAAATCTAAATAAGCAGGTAGGCATTTTAGTAAAGTCGCTCTAGATTTGACGTTATCATGAAAAACTACTACAGATCCAAATCTAGTATATCTTATTAGACGTTTCAAGCATGAAACATGTGTTTCAGTAGACGCATAATCCATGCTTAATGTATCCCACATCACAACTAGATATCGTTGTTTTATTTGCAGATACTGAGAATAAGTAAGTTTCCCATAAGGAGGACGAAAGAAAGGTGTTTGAAAAAAACTTTCACAAGCTATCACATTTTCAACATATGTATTTGTCGATGTTTTCCATCCATTAAGATGGTGAAAAGTGTGGTTTCCCGTTTCATGATTAAAAGAAGTTATTGTTTCATAAAGATGTGGATATTTTCGAACATTGTCGCCAACACAAAAAAAGGTTGCTTTAACGTTTTTCACTTCTAAAATTTCTAGTATTGCCTCGGTTGTATGAGGTGTAGGACCATCATCAAATGTCAAATATACAATTCTATCATTTCGGTCACCACGCCAGATGACTTTATCATGAAAAATATTCATAATCAAATAAGGCCTAACGAGCATAGTTTAAAATGAAGACATAAACATTTGTAAGTATGAATCAAATTTTTCTTTGTTTCCTGAAAGCATATTTTTCACTCTGTCTTTAACAGTGGAATCAATATTTTCTGTATTGTTGATTTTTTCAAGGTTATTGATGATTTGCTGCATTACAAATAAATTCTGTTGCTTGTCAATAGAAACATAAGCTTGCAAATCATTGCGTAATGTAAATAGATAATCTAGTTTTTCCACTGTCAATTTCATGAGATCTTCGAGTACTTGTAAACCTTTATCATAAGCTTTTGCTTCAAGATAGGCTTCAGCAATAGGCAAAACGAAAAAATTGTAATAAGCTTTATCTTTAGGAAAGAGCTCACAAGCCTTATCAAGAACTTTAAGTGCACTATCTATTTTATTTTCTCGGATGAGAGCCTTAGCAAGACGAGCAAAATTTTGTCTAAAATTCATCACAAAACGCAGGTTATTTTCATCTAAATACACATCATCACCATTGACGTTACCCCAAACAAATTTATTCATCATGTTGTCATACATAGCTTGTGTATTGACCCAACCATAAGAACCATCTTCACTCAGTTCAGGAGTATAAATAGGAACTAATCTGTAAACCATTCCTTCCAATGCAAAATAATTCTGCAATCCATAATACACATCAGAACCTGTTGTTACGGCAAAGCATATGGGACGTTTCCAGTCAAAATGAGCTAAAATGTCAAGTAGGAATAAGGCATTCTTTTGTAATGCACGACGATTAATTTCAAATTTTACACTATCTACAATTTTATCAGCCATATGTGGAGGAACAACACCATTTTCCAAAACAGTTTTCTTATCCACAGGTATGTAAAATTTTCTAGTTGGAAAGTAATCAAGCGTCATTCCTTGGAAATGCATTTTGAGCTTTTCTGGTGATTTATGTAAAATATTGAACAATTCCTTTAAATTAACATAACCTTTCACATTAAGACCAAGTTCTTTTCCATCAAACAAGTAAACAATATCTCTAGTACCCTGCCGGTATTGTTCATGTGACATTGACATGGGCACAGGATCAGAGTCATATGCTTTCTTTTTGACCTGATCAGCGTACCAATCGGTGTTGAAAAGAGACATGTTAACTACTCTCACATCTGTTCGAAAGCCTTCTACTTCCTGAACATACCATAAGGGAAAAGTATCGTTATCGCCATTGGTAAACAGAATAGCATTAGGAGGACAAGAAGCTAAATAATTCTTAGCAAAATCTCTAGCTGTATATCGATTGCTCCTATCGTGATCATCCCAATTTTCATGAGCCATGATGTAAGGTACAGCAAAAAAAGTCATTAAGGTAACCCCTATGGGAGTTACTGAGTTATTAAGAAGTTTAATTTTTCTGAGCCAATTGGTCAGAGCAACAATGCCGAGACCAATCCAAACTGCAAAAGCGTAAAAACTTCCCACATATGCATAATCTCGTTCACGTGGCTGATATGGATACTGATTCAAATATACCACAATAGCAATCCCAGTCATGATGAAGAAAAGAAAAACAATGAAAAAATCCTTAGGATGCTTATTTAAATGATAAAACAAGCCAATTAAACCAAGAATCAATGGTAAAAGATAATATTTATTATTTCCTTTGTTGTTTTTTAAATCAGAAGGCAATTTGTCTTGATCACCATAAAGTGCTTGATCAATAAAAGAAATCCCAGTTATCCAGTTTCCCTCATGAGGAGCACCATGTCCTTGAATATCATTCTGCCTACCAGAAAAATTCCACAAAAAATAACGAAAATACATGTGACCTAACTGGTATTTAAAGAAAAAGAGTAAATTCTTTATAAAGGAGGGAGGATTTTTAGGACGATTTCTGTCGTATACCACCTTCCCGTCTCTTCCAATCACTGGATTGCCTTGTTGATCGACGGCGGGGTAATAAAGGTCGCTTTCTTTCATGCCTGTCCAAGATATGTAGGCATCAATGTGCGAATCTTCCTGATTGCTCCACATTCTGGGGAAAATAGTACAAAATTTACGTTGATAGCGAGGAATAGCTTTTTTCCTTTCGTCAATAATAACATATTTGCCCAACTTATCGTCTCTTTCATATTTGGGAGTACCATCTTTCCATTTTGAGCCATCTTCAAAAGGAGCATTAAAATATTGGCCGTAGAATAAGGGAACTGTTCCATATTGCTCACGATTTAGATAACTGAGTAAAGCTGGTGCATCTTTAGGTGCATTTTCATTGATAGGCGTACCAGCATTGCTTCGGATAACCAAGGTCAAGAAAGTAGAATATCCAATAAGGATAAAAGTAAATGCCAAGGCAATAGTATTCCAAACTATTTTTCCCTTTCGATGGGTATAAATGATGGCCCATGTTAGCAAACCAGCCCAAAAAAGAAAGTAAAAAATGGTACCACTATTAAAGGGCAAACCTAGCTGATTAACAAAGAAAATCTCAATCTTACCAGCCCAATTAATAAGACCAGGAATTAAAAGATAAAACATAAAACCTAGTAAAATAACTGATAAAATTAAAGCAACGACGACCCCTTTCAAATTTACTTTAAACTTACGATAATAATAAATCATTACAAGTGCAGGTAAAGTCAGCAAATTGAGCAAGTGAACACCGATGGAGAGACCTACCATGAAAGCAATGAAAATCAACCAACGATATGAAGAGGGTTGGTCTGCTTCCTCATCCCATTTAATCATAGCCCAGAAAACCAGTGCCGTAAAAAAAGATGATGTTGCATACACTTCACCCTCGACAGCATTGAACCAAAACGAATCTGAGAACATATATGCAAGGGAACCTATCAAACCTGCACCTAACACAGTTAGAACTTCAATGTCAGAAAGTTCTTCCTTTACAAAAAGCCTTCGTGCATAATACGTAATAATCCAGAAAAGAAACATAACAGTGAAAGCACTCACCAAAGCCGACATTAAATTTACCATAAAAGCAACGTTCTCGGGCGATGAAGCAAATAATGTAAAAATTCGAGCAAGCAATTGAAAGGTGGGGGCTCCGGGAGGGTGACCTACTTGTAGTTTATATGACGTTGCAATGTATTCTCCACAATCCCAGAAACTGGCTGTAGGCTCTGCTGTAGAAATATAAACAAAAGCACCCACAGCAAAAATTAACCAGCCTAAAATAATGTTAAGTTTACGGTAATAGCTAAACATACGACAAAGATTTGAGCAAAATTACACATTTTTCATAAGCTTTATGAAATATTATTAAAATGGCAAACATCTTTCCTTTTGAAAAGTTATATCTTATCTCACAAAATTGAAGAATTTATAGATATTTGTTCTTTGTAAAATTTTCGTTTGATGAAAAACTATTTTTGTCGTATCATTATGATTTTATTATTTATTCAAGCTATTCTTTCATGCAAAAAGAAAGAAATCTCGAAAATCATTATCGAAGATTTTATTGCCTCTGACTTTCTCATAACACCTCAGAACGAAATAAACTTTATAGGTCTTAACTCAGATGGGGAATTATCGATGGTATACCTAAATCCTGATGGAAGCATTAATAAAATCGTAAACTTTTATGAAAAATCTAACTTACCATTGCGTATCTTTCCTACAAAATCTAATCCCAACGATTTCTACCTTAATACTAGGAATGCACTTTATTGTATTAACCCTGAAATGATTGAATATCATATTGTTTTTTTCCATCATGATGTGGATATATATTTGACTTCTCTTTGCAAGAATGATGGAAGTATTTTCTCTTTTTCAAACCTAAGGGATTCCATATTAAAAAATTCACGTTATGCTCAAATTGTCCGAATCATTCCTAAAAATAGTTTTGATTTTATTTCAAATTTTATTTCAATTTTCCCCAAAATGTACGATGTTCATCCCATTTCCATCATCGGTCAGAATGAAAACGCTATATTGCTCGTTCAACTCAAGAACCAAGGAGAATATCTCTCCTATTATGCTCTGATTTGGTTGTCTTCAAAGAATTTAAACTCATTGAAAACTATCTTCTTTTATGGTGAAAACGAGGATAAAATTCCCGTTAAACTTATCAAAATCGACGATTCAAAATTTGCGGTTATCGAAAACTATAGTTCAAAATTAACGAAAGATCATGATATTTATGTACATATTTTCGAGGGAGAAAAGGAAACGATAAACTTTTCTATCTCTGGCCAGGAAGATGAAATGGCTACCGATGCGATTCTCACTGATGATCATTTATACATAATTGGCTACATCAACAAACCAAATGGTGAAACCGACTATTTCATAAATAAGGTTAATCCAAGTGGTGACGTGGTTTGGCGAAAAACTTTTGAAGGTCTTTACTTTGAAACAGCAAATAAAATCTTTGATCCTGGAGATGGATTCTTATACATTCTTGGTGAAGCCAAAACAAAATGGCATGAACCACCTAGAAAATGGTTATGTAAAATGGATAAAAATGGTCAAACAGAATGGAACATTCAACTACCTATTCAAATTTTCTCCATTTCAGATTTAAAAGTGCAAAACAATGAAATTAAACTTTTAGCTATCCAGAAAGGCGAACAAACCAATCGACCCAACTTAATCTTATATGTGTTAAATAACAATGGAAAAATTAAATACCAAAACGACTTTTTGAATCAAAATCATTATAAGAAGATCTACCCTTGCTTTGGCAAATTTGTAATGATCAATGACACACCTTCCATTTGTATTGGTGGCTTTTATGAAAAAAACAAACGAAATCTTTTCCACCTTCTGGCCCTTACAGAAAATGACTTTTCGCAGATCTATTTTTACTACTATTTATCAAATTATCCCATGTCGTTTTACCCATTCTGGGCTGAACCAATCAACAATGTACTTTACGTCAGTGGAAGAAGCTACCATGAAAGATTACAGATGATGCTTCCTTCTATTTTGAATATTAATTTGAAAAACGGAAATTGGTATTCTTTCACTGTTCCCATGTCAGATCAAATGACTATTTGGGTAAATGTCACCATCATAAATGACGACAGGGTTATCACTTTAAATAAAAATAAAATCAGAAACCTAGATTTTTACAACATTACGGAAATCAGTCTTTCCCAGATGACAATTTTAAAAACAATTCCACTCCATCTAGATACCAACCTTGTTCCACAATCACTTACATATATCAACAATCAGTATATTTTGGCTGGTTATGAAAGAGGAGAGAAAAAACTTTTTTTAAGCCGCATATCTGATGAGGGAACAATTCTCGAAACACAAATCACTCAATATTCAATGTTAGAAGGTTTTAATCCGATACTTTTAACAGATGGAAAATACATTTATGTTGGGATCAATTCCATCCCCGACGATGAAAATCCTTATTATCATCCAATCTTACTTAAGTTTTCATCACGTTTATTCAAAAAAGATGTGATTAATCTAAACAATAGCGAACATGAATTATTAACCGCTATGAAACTCACAAACTCAGATCAACTCATTTTTACCTCTTCCCCGGTAGACAAATATCATATCGATTATCTAGATAATGAAGATAATATTTGGATACCCCTTAATATGATGATTCCAGATCGCGAAAAAATAAGTAAAACTTATGTTTATCGAGTATATACGTCTACATTTGATTCTGTTGACTAATATGTTTTAGTCATCGAGGTAGGAACTATCAGATAAAAATTTGCTCGTGGCAACTCTTTGAAAGATATGTTTTCAATTTCTTCCATTTCTACTGTTGTCAAAGTAACAATCTTTAAGTTAGGTTGTTTTCTTTTCAAATACCAAACGATACCTTCGAAGTTATCAGAGTGATAAGCCCCATTAATATGAAAAAAAGTTATTCCTGGATTCCAATTTTTCAGGATGAAATGTGCCATGGTTGCGTCTTTGACTGCCTGAGCCTGAGCGAAAGTAATGCCAGTCTTATGACTACCCATATTTAACATATTCTTATAGCATCCTAATGTCGAATCGAATTCAATGGGAAGAGGTGCAATGTGTAGCTTAGCATCAGCGGATAAAATATCAAGTGCAGCAAGACCTTTCGAATGTACTAAGGCAGCATATCTTCGTGGAACATTGGTCGCTACAAACAAAATTCCTTTTTCTTTTGCAAATTCAAGAATAGGCTTGTAATCTGTTTGATAATTATTCCAAAGTTTTGCTTCTTCTTCAAAATTCTTTTGCTTAATTAATCCACTTAAATATTCATCTATTAACAACTGATCATCTCTTTCAAACATTTCTGCTCCCACAACCAATTGCTTTCCTTTTTTCTGATACAATGCCTTTACCAGTTCAAATTCCAACCAATGAGCAATGGGATTGTTGTGCAATTCACCAAATAAAACTATATCTTGCCTAGATAAATCATCGATCCATTGATTCCATTGAACGTCCCGTCCATTTTGATCAACAAGTCGATAAGCTTTTTTGTATTGGCCATTTAAAATTGTTGCTAACAAAAAAAATGAAAAAAATAACCACAAGCTTTTCATATTGAATGCTTATTTTAAAGGTGAATTTTGTTCTTTTTTCATATGATGATACACAAGACGATCGACCAAGGATGGAAAGAATTTTCCAAGAAAAACTGTAAGTTTTCCCTGCGTTGTCATAATGACCTCTCGTCTTCTTTTATTAATACCTTTTGCTATTTTTCGTGCTACTTCCTCAGGTGTCATTAGCTTTTCTTCTTTAAGTGGCGTATCTCCTTGCACAGTACCATCTGCAGTAAGGGCCGAAAATCTGATATTGGATGCAGTAAATCCTGGACACGCTATCATTACATGCAGTCCTTCTTTCATGGTCTCAATTCTCAAAGTGTTTAAAAAGCCATGCATAGCAAACTTTGATGCAGAATAGCCCGTTCGCGCAGGAAGGCCCTGATAACCAGCAATAGAGGAAACTCCCACTACAGATCCACGCGACTTAAGCAAATATGGTAAAGCAAACTTAGTACAATAAACCGTCCCCCAAAAATTTACATCCATCAATTTTTTCAAAACAGCAAGATCAACATCTTCAAACAGTGCTCGCATAGATATACCAGCGTTGTTAATGAGAACATCAATCTTATTAAAACGTTCAACTGTCATATGAATAAGACGCTGGCAATCTTCTTCTCGTGTAACATCACCTTTAACAATCATCCATCTTTCATTGGGATGATTATTAACTACTTCCAGCATTTTTTCTTCACTTCTTGCAAATAAAACCACTCGTGCTTCAAGTTCATTCAAAAAGAGTTCAGCCAAAGCTTTTCCTATACCCGACGATGCACCAGTAATGACAACTACTTTATTTGTAAACTTCATTTTTTTGCAAACATAGCTCAAATTTATCTAACTTGTCTAATAAAAAAGCCGTCAAAAAGAAAAAGTTCTAAATTTGAAAAAATTCTCACATATGAAAAAACTAGTTTTATTAAGACACGGAGAGAGCATCTACAACAAGGAAAACAGATTTACTGGATGGATTGACGTAGATTTAAGTGAAAAAGGAGTTGAGGAAGCTAAGGAAGCTGGTCAAGCTCTTAAAAATGAAAAAATCGAATTTGACCTAGCTTACACTTCCGTACTTAAAAGGGCTATTAAAACCTGCTGGTTAACTCTTGAAGCTATGGATAGAATGTGGGTGCCAATCATACCCCATTGGAGATTGAACGAGAAACATTATGGTAAACTACAAGGCCTAAATAAAGCAGAAATGGCAGCTAAATACGGAGAAGAACAGGTTTTGTTGTGGCGTCGAGCCTATGACGTTCGCCCCCCTTTGCTTGATGAAGAAGAGGTTAAACCCATGCTTCTCGAAAAAAGATATCAAAACATTGATGATATGATTTATTTACGCGGCGAATCGCTTCAAGATACCATACGTCGTGTAATTCCGCTCTGGGAAAACCAAATAGCACCCAACTTACTTGAAGGAAAAAACATTCTTATTGTAGCTCATGGTAACAGCCTTCGAGGTATCGTCAAATACTTGGAAAACATGAGCGAACAAGATATTCTGCACTATAACATTCCAACTGGTATACCTCTGCTTTACGAACTTGACGAAAACTTAAAACCCATCACCTCTCGTTATCTTGCAGATGAAGAAAAAGTCCGTGAAGCTATTGCTAAAGTTGCTAATCAAGGTAAAGCAAAATAAAATGAGTTTAATCAAATCCATAAGTGGCATCCGAGGCACCATCGGCGGAAAAGAAAATGATACGCTTCATCCATCCATCATCGTTAAACTCGTCCTTGCTTATGGAGAACTCATCAAAAATAAAAATCAACATATACTTCCTCTTCTAATACTCGTAGGCAGAGATGGTAGGACCTCTGGTGAATTTATTCAATCGATCGTTGAAGGAACACTTCTTTCGCAAGGTTTCGAAGTCGGTAGCCTCGATCTGACAACCACTCCAACCATTGAAATAGCCATTCCCTTTCATAAAGCAGCCGGTGGAATCATGATCACTGCTAGTCATAATCCTCCTGGATGGAACGCACTTAAATTTCTAGATGAAAATGGGGAATTTTTAAGCCCTAAAGCTATAAAAGAACTTATCGAACTTTCAGAGAATTACGATTTTGCCACGGTTCCTGAAGATGCTCTTCGTTCTAAAAAAAATATAGGCTCTTTTATTCCAGAACACATCAATCAAATACTTTCATTGGATCTTGTTGATGTTGAAGCCATACGTAAGCGACGTTTTAAAGTTGTTGCCGACGTTATTAATTCTACCGGGGCTCTCGCTTTACCCCTCCTTTTTGATGCTCTAGGCGTCGAAGCAATCTTGATTAACGAAACTCCATTTGGAAAATTTGCCCATGAACCCGAGCCTTTACCTGAAAACCTCCAAGAACTCTCTAAGATTGTCCAAATTTATGGAGCCGATTTAGGTATTGCTGTCGATCCTGATGTTGATAGGCTCGTTCTTATCCAATCCGACGGAACTCCATTCTCAGAAGAGTATACTCTAGTGGCAGCAGCTGATTATGTTTTATCTCAAAAACGAGGTAATACCGTATCCAATTATAGTTCTACCATGGCTTTACGTGACGTTACACACCGTTATGGCTGCATTCATTATCAGTCACCCGTTGGTGAGATTCATGTTGTCGAAAAAATGAAAGCAGTCAATGCCATCATCGGAGGTGAAGGAAATGGAGGTGTTATTTTGCCTTCCTTGCATTATGGAAGAGATGCTCTCGTAGGTATTGCTCTTATACTATCAGGGCTTGCCCAAAAGAAAATCTCACTTAATGAATGGAGAAAACTCCTTCCATCTTATGAAATGATAAAGACAAAAATTAAACCTTCTCTCGATTTCGCATTTGAACATTTTATGAGAAAAATAAAAGAACACTTTACACCTCACGCTGCTGAAATCATAGAAGATGATGGTATAAAATTAATTTTTCAAGAAAGCTGGATTCATATTCGCAAATCTAATACAGAACCTTTAATTCGTATCATTGCTGAAGCTAAAAATGCTAATGAAGCAAACCATTTAATAGAATTAGTCAAAAAAATGATATAAAAAAACCCTCCTTTTGGAGGGTTTTTAATATTATGCCGGATGGATAGCTTCTACAGGGCAAACATCTGCACAAGCTCCACAATCTGTGCAAACTTCGGGGTCAATTTTGTAAATAGGACCCGGACTAATTGCTCCAACCGGGCACTCATCTATGCACGTTCCACATGCCGTGCAATCTTCACTAATTACGTATGCCATTGCTTTAGATTTTGATGTCCAAAATTAAACTTTTTTTTAAAAAAAACTTTAAAACTGACTACCATCATATGCCCACTTCAAATAAATAGCACCCCATGTAAAACCTGCGCCAAAAGTCGCAAGAATAATATTATCACCTTCTCTGAGCTGATTTTCATAATCCAACAAACATAAAGGCAGGGTAGCAGCAGTTGTATTACCATAGCGTTCGATGTTAATCATGACCTTGTCTTTATCGAGTCCCATCATATGAGCTGTAGCTTCAATAATTCGAATGTTCGCTTGATGAGGAACCAACCATTGAATATCTTTGTAAGTCAGGTTATTTCGTTTCATGATTTCCAAAGACACTTCTGCCATTTTAGAAACAGCCCATTTAAACACAGCCTGTCCTTCTTGATAAATAAAATGCTCCCGGTTTGTTACAGTTTCTATGGAAGCAGGATAGCAACTTCCACCTGCTTTTTGATAAAGATGGTGTCTTCCTATTCCATCGCTTCTCATAATCATGTCGATAACACCATAAGGGGAATCTTCTTCAGCGACAACCAACACAGCGCCAGCCCCATCCCCGAAAATAGGACAGGTCGTTCGATCTTCATAATTGACAATGCTTGACATCTTTTCAGCCCCAACCAGTATTGCTTTCTTGACTTTGCCAGCTTCAATATAAGATGTTACAATAGAAAGGCCGTAAAGAAAACCGCTGCAACCAGCATTGATGTCAAAATGAAAGGCGTTTTTAATTCCAACTTTATCAGCAATAATATTGGCTGTTGCAGGAAAAACATTATCTGGTGTTACTGTAGCACACAAGAGTAAATCAATTTCGTCTGGAGAAGTATTTGTTTTTTCAAGCAATTTTTGAACAGCAGGGGCGCCTAAATCACTTGATCCCTTACCTATTTCTTTTAAAATATGACGGGTCTTGATACCTATTCTCGTCATAATCCATTCGTCAGATGTATCTACCATCTGACTAAGCTCGTCGTTGGTTAAAATATAATCGGGAAGCACCCCTGTAACTCCCCTGATAACAGCTCTATAGGCCATGACTTACGTTTTAGGAGCGATTTACTTCAATGACCTGCCGCCCACGATAATAACCACACTCCATGCAAACATGATGTAACTTAACAGCAGCACCACAATTGGAACAAAAATAAATGGTCGGAGCTGTTTTTTTAAACTGTGACCTTCTTTTCCTTGTTCTACTCTTCGAAAATCGATACTTCGGATTAGCCATTTCTCTTTGATATTTGATGAAACAAAGGTAATTCATCCCGAACTTTCAGAGATTGAATGATTTTTTCCATCTCTGGATCACACTCTCCTTCAGGATGAACAATTTTCATTGGCAAAGATAGAAAAATTATTTCTCTGATAAAAAAATTAAAATCTATCTCGTTTTCATTTTCATTGTAATAAATTAAATTTTCGTCAAAAGAAATTTCCTTTTTATATGTTTCCTGAGCAATTAGATGTTCTTTTCTTGAAATTGATAAAGTTACTGGCAGTAAACACCTATCACAAACATGAGTTACACTTCCCTCGAAATTAAAATCAAACTCCATTATTCGTTCTTTTTTTCTAAGCACCACAGAAATATTAACATCCGCAAAGTCAAGTTGATCAAAATCGTCATTTTCAAAAAAAGAAGTATCTACGTGCCAGTTGAAGTAATGAACACCATCTCTCAATCCACGAAAAGCTATGATAAAATTTTTCACGAATTATTTTTTTGATGACTGAGTTTGCTGTTGTTGTTGTAAAAACTTTGCCAAAAATTTATCTTGGGATGGTGCTACCTGTGGTCCTGCAGGGTAAGTTTTTTGCGTAACAGGATGAATAAGTTCGTAATTAATAATTTCTAAAGTTTTATTGTTCATGCGTTGAATTCCTCTCACTTGAACATTTTTCTGGCTTTCTTTCATGGTTTTTGCTTCCTCGGGAGTTATTTTTACCTTGTAAGATAGGTTATTGAATTCAATAGGTAATTCGTTCTGCGTAGCATCATATGTTCCAAGTTTTACTGGGAAAAATACATATTTATATGAAGCCAGAATTTCCTGTTCCTCCTTTTCTTTCTGAGCTTTAAGCATGGCTTCGTATTCTTTTTCACAATCTTTAATTTTTAAGTTCTTCTGCCGCTCATATTCTTTTATCCTTTTGTTGTATTGATCATTTGTTTCAAATTCAGCTTTGGGTTTCGCTAAATCAGCAAAAGAATCCATTTTTTGTCTTAAACAATCATAAAATTTAAACTCATTTGCATTGAACAATTTCACTATTCCGTCAGAACCAGCAGTTAAAATATACGATTTAGGTTCGAAGACATATAATTTTCTTATGACATTCTTCGAAATATTTTTCTTACTTACAGAATTTCCATTGTTCATATCAAAAACCTGGAAATCGCCATTCTTTTCAACGGTAAATAAAAATCTGCCATTCAAAAAAAACTTAGCATCCATAACTGGCGATGAAAAAGTAGTAAACAAAAACCGTCTGGAATTGTTATCTACATTCCACACGACCACCTGATTGTCATCTCCACAGGAAACAATATATTTTGCATCGGGAGAAAAAACTACACTGTTTACTGCCGCTTGGTGCCCTTGATAAGAACGAATAAGATTTCCATTTTCTAGTGAATATAAATAAACTTTTTTATCCCAACTACCTAAAGCTACATATTTATCGTTTGGATCGATATCCACGGAAGTAACACTACTTTTGGGATCTTTGAAAGTATATACTTTACTTCCTTGAGCCACATCCCAAACAATTGCAGTAAAATCTTCACTCCCGGAAACTACATACTTACCATCCGATGTAAAAGCAAGAGCATTTATTTTATCAGCATGTGCTAATATTTCCTTTGTAAGAGACATATTTTGCATGTCCCAAATCTTTATTTTTTTATCCCAACCAGCTGTGGCAATCATTTTGGTCTTTACATTAGGAGCCATAGCAAGCACAAATGATTGATGTGCATCTAAAGACTTTTCCACTACTCCTTTAATTAGATCCAGAACATACATTTTTCCGTCATAACTAGATACAACAGCTTTTCCACCACTTTCCATAAAAAAAACATTCGATAAAATTTGCTGAGATACTGTAATTTCTTTAAGCTGAACTTGACTAAACAAGATACCCCACAACCATCCCCCTAAAATAAAGACCCAGCATTTCATCATTTTTATTTTTTTCTGTAAAGTTATAAATTATTTTTCTTTTGCTTATCCAAAAAAGTCATTGTCCCAAAAATTTCTATTTTTATAATCCTGTAACTCATACCAATTTCTTTCAACATCTTTAACACCCCAGCAAAGACACATATCATACCACCAATAAAAATACCAACTACGAAGTAATAATGGAGCGGTATAATAAAACTTAGGCCAATGAGCAAAGAGGTAAGAATAAAGAAAGCTATCCCGACGATGTACATGGTCACAGCCAACTTAATGTGGCGAACTCGTTCAAAAAACAACAAAAGTTGTTCATCTATATTTTTAAGGCGTTCTACTTCCCATGGTTTTAATTCTTGTTGGTGTTGTTGAATAAGTAGCTTTCTTCTTTCCTCATCAAGTGCTCGTATTCTATTCACAACCAAAGAATATTTATTATTTGTTCCGAGCAAAAGCAAACTACATGCTGATATCATCAGACCAGGAGCAAGCATGGATTGAATAAAAAGAACAACATCATGAATCATATTTCATTGATTTGTATTTCGCCTCTGGGTCTTAAAATTTTATATTGTTCAAATTTTTCATCGCTTTCAAAACCATCTCCCCAAATAATTTTATCTGGTGTTACAATCCGCACGAAAGCACTTGAAAAGATCTTATGTCCGACTTCATCCCAAATCAATTCTTCCGAAGTAAGTCTTTTCCCATCCTGAGTTTCAACAACAACATTATATCTCAAAATAGTTTTTTTTTGGTGCAAAATCCGTTCTGCATATTTCGAGGATATCTTGGCTTGTAAAACTCCAAGTGAATCATAGAAAGCTAGCAACATACCAGCTGGTAATTTAATAATTTCACCCTCCTTCTCCCTGTATCTTTTAGCAACTGTAGCTGTCAATCTTACTTTAGGCAATCCATACTCTGTGTATAAAAAATCAATATCCTTTGCTATTTCGATGGGAAATGTATCTACTTTTACATCAATATTTCTCAATTTACCATTGCTGCAAGAAAGTAAAAAACTAAGCATCGTCAGACTTGCAACAATCCCAAATACTATGAGCCTGTCATTCATCGTGACCGAACCGTTGTGGTTTCGGAATACCAACAATTAATTGTATAAGGCATTCCTGATTGAAGATTGTAAAAAAACAATTTTTCGTTATCAGGAAACCCACTTGCAGCCGCCCCCATTTTCTGATTGATTACGCCAAGTAGCTTTTCATCCTGCGTCAATGATTTAGCCTTAAGATATTTATCATAAGCTGCCCAGTATCCTGCACGTTTAGCAACTTCGTTATCACCACAAGATGAAGCTGTTGCCATGTAAAGATCTCCAATAAGAATGTAAGGCATGGGATCATTAGGTTTAATAGAAATAGCATTAAGTGCAGCAGAGCGAGCATTCGAAAATTGATTTAAAGCTTGATGTGCATTTGCAAGGGTCATATTAGCTTCAAATTTACTTTCGTTATCAGTTAACTTAGGGATGGCATCGTTCAGATATTTAATGGCATCATTGAAGCGTTTTACTCTCATAAAAGCCTTAGCGAGCATAATGCCCGATTCGGGACTAGGATTGATTTTGTATAATGCTTCAGAAGACTTGAAAAACAAGTCACTATCTGTACAACCCTTTCTTGAAAGAAGGGAAGTAATTCGCTGTAGCCATTCAGAGTTAGTTTGATTTTCATCGAATTTAGGTCCATAAATCTTAATGATCATGTCACAGTTAGCCCAAGGTTCAAAAAGATTGTTAAGATTGCTCTCCGTTATTTTGTATTGCTCAATTTTTTTTCTAACCTTATCCGTATCATTACCTGCTGACTTATATTCTTTACTCAAGTCGGCAAGTTTATTTAATGTAAGATCAATTAACCAATCATAATTGGTATATACCTTCGAGGTATCAAGTTTTCCAATCTTAACCAGATCGATGGTAATCTTATACAACAGAGATATAACAGCACTTTCAGATTCTTTTCCTTGCAATTTAACAGATCTTTCTAGTGTAAGGTAAATTTTATCCAGTTCACGAGGTCGGTATTCATACATATCTACGGCTTTTCTACCAAGAATATAACCTTCTCCGTATTGCTTGGAACATCCAAAAGTTTCAATATTTCTATCATATAGCAACAATAAGGTGTCAATATAACGTTCTTTTTTGATAGAATCTTTCTCCTTTTTGATAAAGTATTCATAAATCTTCAATCCATCAAAATATAGGTTCTGGCTCACTAGAGGAGCATTTCTAAAGCAGTAACGCCATGGATCCAGCAAGTAATTAATGGCATCATTGGTATAATTACTGTTTTTCCACTGCTTGAAATTTTCGCGATAAATAGAAAAATTCTTCACGGTCGTAACACTGTCAGTACCGTATTTAGGCGCTTTCACACTACAGGACTTTGGAAAGCTTACATCAGCCAGTTGAGCATGACAATAACCAGCTACTAATATTACCCCAAAAATCCAGAACACTTTTGTTTTCATGGCTTAAACACTTTTTTATCTGTAAAATCTTTTTTCAAACCATTTTTCTGAAAAAACCATGCCAAATTTGAATAAAACATATTGTTGACGAATTAGCTTGTGGTCTAAAGTACCTAAATTTCCTAATTCAATACCAAAGATCAATTTTGATTGCTGTAACTTCTGGTATATAGGTGCAAGTGGCATAATAATCCCTACACTTCCAGATACAGAATTAATTCTTTGATGATTCACCACAAAAGGGATTTGCTCATATCTCATCCCCAAAACCCAGGTTGAACGTTTAAAGAAATTTTGGCTTTTTGAATCAAGTGTAATAAATCCTCCAGCAGAAAAGACAATTTCCTCCTTCAAGGTATCAATATTGCTCAGGGAGGAGTAAGTACTCCAGTTGGTATAAGAGGCATTCACGCCAAACCCTCCATATTGCTTGTTCAGAAAGAATAATCCCCATTTCCATTCTGATGGCAAATATGCATTTCCTTTGCTTTTTTCATTCATTGCTACCGTATCATAAATATATTCGAAATCACCTGAAATATAATACCTGAAGGCATGAAAAGTTATTTCTTCACTAATTTTTTGTCTAATTTTACCACTGATACCCATGCTCATTTCCCAATCGTTAAAATTCATTCTGCATATTAATCCTCCATCAACAATAATTCCTTGGTAAAAATCCTGACTCAAAAGTTTTGTATGCAGAAAATTTGTTCCTGAAAAAACAATTTTTTTATCGTGAGATATAGAACCATATAAGTAGTTGAATTTCAATCCTATCAAGAAATATTTTCTCACCATGATACCTGCTCCTAACCATGCATTATTCAATCCTCCTTTCCCCTCATACGTATTGACAGTCTGAAAAGTGTCAACCAAATCTGAAATGCGAATTTTATAATCAATGGTTGTCAATGGAGCAAAACCCATTCCAAGACTTAGATTTTTGAAAATCTTAAATCCCGCTCCAAAAGAGTTCAAACTCATGTTAAATGGATATGCAACCCTATTTTGTGATTGTATTCTAGCAAACTGACCTGATACATTTCCTGAAAAAAGAAAAGGTAAAGAATCTTCTGAATGTCCTATCATAGCTAAACCAGATGGATTCTGGTAAGAAATAAAAAAAGGAGAGGCATAAGCAATGTTCATCCCACCCATGGTAAAAGCTAAAGCATCGTTACCTTCTCTGTGCGGAAAACCAAATCCAAAACGTGAATATGGAGTATAATAAGTACTCTGGGCTAATAAATATCCCATAAAAAATAAGAACACATTTAAAAAAAGTATCTGTTTCATGTTTGTTTCAATCTCATTGCTGCATAATAAAGCCCCAAAAGTACAAGATCTGGCTCTGCAAAAATCCGATTTTTATCGGAGATTGCAAAATATTTTATATCACCACCAGATATATACACTTTCCCTGTAGGATAATTTGTGAAAAAATCGTGAATTCTGTGCAATAATTCAGCTTTAACACCTTCCATAACACCACTCAATATAGCATCCCTAGTTGAATGACCCATCATATGAGCAAAAGTTTCTGGTTCTATAAACGGTAGTAAATCAGTAAAATTGTGTAAAGATCGAAAACGCATATATAAACCCGGACTTATAGCACCACCTTCAAGTTTTAAAGGTGCTAACATATAATCATATGTAATGGCAGTCCCAAGTTGAACGATAAGTAAAGGAGTGTGAAAACGAGAAGAATAATAGGCTCCCAATGATGCAGAGATTCTATCCTCACCTATTTCATCCCAGGAATAGTTTAATTGTACGAATGAATGCGCTATTGACTTCAACGAAATAAAATCAAGTCTATTGAGTTGATTACGAACAACAGAGCTAAGCTTTTTTACAGATGAATAAACCTTCAAATCTGCTTTCAAAATCTTATTATCGCTTAAAAACTCAACGAATTCTTTTTCTGACGAAGGAAAAGTATTTACGTCTATTTTCTCATACTTAGTTGCTAATGCCCACTTAGTTAGACTGTTACCTACATCCAGTAAAAGAAATTTCATAAAAAACGTGTAAAATTTTTGTAAAATTAAAAAAAGTTATATCTTTGCAAACGCAAAAAGGTTGGCGTCGTAGCTCAGTTGGTAGAGCAGAGGACTGAAAATCCTTGTGTCGGTGGTTCGATTCCACCCGATGCCACCTAAAAAAAAAGCTGGCTTAAGCCAGCTTTTTTCATATACCACATGTCTGACAAGATTATCTCATAATGTGGATTGAACCACGGTATTCGCGAATTAAACCATTGCTAAATTTAGCTTTGATGTAAAAGTGATAAACACCTGGCTCAGCTAGCTTACCATTTATTTTTCCATCCCATCCTTCCTCGGGATCACTAGTTTTAAAGACTTCATTCCCCCAGCGGTTGTAAATATAAAATAGATAAGAACCATGTTCAGAAGATAATCCACGTATCACTGGTTTAAAAACGTCGTTCAAGCCATCCTGGTTGTGAGGAGTAAACGCAGAAGGAATATAACAAGACACATCTACCATAACTTCGACATGAGTAAAAGCTGTATCCTTGCAGCCTTTATCTGAAGTTACTACTTGCATAACATTGTAGCTTCCAGGTGAAGAGAAAACATGGATTGGATTAGGATCAGATGAATATGGTTCAGAAGAACTTACATCATTAAAAAAATAAAAATAATAAAATGCTCCTTGGCTTTGATCAATAAATTGCACAGTTGGATTATCCATACTCACCGTAGAGGGTTCTGCTGAAAATCCAGCTATCGGTAAAGGATAAACTTCGATATAATTGTTTTTTTCAGTAAAAGTAGGACAGTCATTGTTAGAAACCACATCCAATCTAACACTATAATTACCTGGCTGAGTATAAACTTTTTTCGCTATTTCTTGGGTGGAAAATGTTCCATCTCCAAAACTCCATTTGAAACTTTTAAGTGGTTCAGAATAAGTTGGTACAAAAGAAACAACTAAATCCTCACAACCTTTAGGTGAAGGAGTAGCCACAAAATCGATGTGGGGAGTTGAATAAAAACCAATATTTACGGAAGCAGTATTGGTGCAACCTGTTGCTAAATTAGTCCCCGTTACATAATATGTAGTAGCCTGTTGGGGAGAAACATATATCGTAGGAGTTTGTTCGTTAGTGGACCAAAGATATGTATCTGCCCCACTTGCCATTAAAATAGCTGTATCTCCTCCACAAATATATGGAGTAGATGTTGAAGCTGAAACGGCAGGCTTGGGGTTTACCAAAATAGTAATAGAAGCTGTTTTCGTACATCCCGTAGAAGCAATACCTGTAACCGTATAAGTAGTAGTTGATGTAGGAGAAACAACTATGACGCTATCATTTTGCCCATTTGACCATTGATAAGAGTTTAAACCGTTAGCTCTTAAAGTGACGTTTTCCCCTTCACAAATAACGGTATCACTGGCAGACACAGTCATATTTTTCATCGTAACCCTAAATGTATCACGTGCAATGTATTGTGAAAAGTCGCAATTTTCATAAGTTATCACACCTATGTATTCAGTATTGGTAGTAGGAGTTACTTGTATGGTCGGACCATAACCTAATAAGTTACCATTTTCATACCAAGCAATATTAAAATTGGGTGGACCTGCTGGCGTAAACCGCCATGCTTCATTAGTGGCAGACCATGGACCTGTATTACGACCAGGAGGTGTAAATCCTACTGAACCTGTTGAGTTTTGAATTCCAATAACTGCATTCCCACTATTCCAAGAAGTACAAGTTGGTTTATTGAAAACATAAACTTCAATTACATTGGTTCCTTCATACAAAACCACCTGGGAAGTTGATTTTAAACTATTACAACTATAATGAGGCACTTGGTCAAAATTAAACACAAAAGTTCTGCAAGGGTAGGAACCCAAGACAGCCCACCGGATAGATCCTCCATATCGAGGATCCAAATCATGATATACTCCAAAAACAGCATTTTTAATAAGACTAGCACTAGGTACTGGCGAAGAAAAAGACCACGGGCAAAAGGTTGAACCTGGATCAGTAAGTGTAATAACACCATTTGAACCTACCCACACCTTATTGTAGGATCCACCAAAAAAACAAAAATTAAATGGTAGTGTAATTGGACTACTCCAAATATCATCCTGTCCAATTGAAAAAGGATTTCCTTGTGAGACAGGATATGGTGGATTAAATGGGATAGAACTAACGCTGTAAGTATTGGTACTACCTGTTTGTAAATAATTGGCTTTAAGTGTAATGGTGGTAGGCCCACATAGTACAGTATCATCCACGCCAGAATTACCAATCATAGACTTTACATCAATGTACGGACATCCAGGTGCCTGCCCAAACATAAGTAAGGTCCACATGCTAAAAAAAATCCCCCATTTCTTCATGACCATGTCAAATTTCATTAATTTTGATTGCAAAATTATTTAAAAGTTTAATTAACAACAAATTTTATGGGGAGACTCAGAACGAATTTATCAGAAAAAGAGTTAGAAAATATCATTCGAAACTGTAAGGTTTGCTATCTATCGATGGTAGATTTAAATGGAAAACCATATGTTGTTCCAATGAATTTTGGATATGAGAATCATACATTGTTTTTTCACGGGTATGGTGAGGGGAAAAAGATTCAGATTTTAAAAATAAACCCAAATGTTTGCATAGCCTTTAGCACAAGTGAAGAATTAGTTTGGCAACACGAAGACGTGGCTTGTAGCTATTTCATGAAATATAAAAGTGTTCTTGTTGAAGGAAAGGTTTATTTCGTTGAGGATTTGGAAGAAAAAAGAAAAATTCTCAACATTATCATGAAACATTATACAGGAAGGGATAATTTTCAGTATAATATTCCTGCACTTAAAAATGTGTGTGTGTTTTACGTTCCCATTGAAAAAATACAAGGACGAGCATTAAAGTATTGATTATTTTTCCAAAATCCATAAGTGTGAATCATTTAAAACTTTTTTCAATTTATTGATTTCTTGAATGGCTTCTGCTTTGTTGTCGAAAGAAATAAGAGATACCCTAAAAGTTCCTGTAGATGATAAGCCAATGATTTCAGCATTTTTAAAACCTTTTGCTATCACCTCATCTCTATATTTTTCAGCATTTTTTAAAAAAACAAAGCTGCCGCCAATGATATGCCATTTTGGTTTGCGGGGTAATAAAACATCACTGTTCGAAACATTTTGCACAACATCTTGTTGACCTGGAAGAAAACCAACCACCTTAAATTCAACACGACGATTAAGTTGCCGTCCTTCTTCGGTTTCGTTCGTGGCAATAGGTTGATAAAACCCATATCCCTTGTATGAAAGTCTCTGACTTTCAACTCCTGCAGCAATAAGATAATCAACCACAGCTTTAGCTCGCTCGTAAGAAAGTTTTAAATTATATTCCTCTGACCCACGATTATCTGTATGACCTGAAACTTCAATTTTAATTGATGGCATTGTCTTTAATAAAGAAACTAAACGATCCAACTCGTTTTTAGATTCTGGGCGCAACGTTGCTTTGTCGTAATCAAAATAAATATTTCGCAAAACAAATCTGTCACCAATCCTTTCTCCAACATTAATTCGGTCAATAATAGTATCGGGCTTAACTTGAACAAATATGTTTCCCAAAAAATAAGGTCGTTGAAAACTTAAACTATCATACACATCGGAGGGAATTTCAAATTCATCTTCGATACGCAAACCAAAATCCGTTGTTAATTCCAATTTGTACTTTTTACCCACAGGGAGATTCATGGCATATTCACCTGTTTCTTTATCTGAGTAGGTTTGAGCTACCAACTCTCCAGTTTGAGCATTATATGCTCGGAGATAAGTTGGAATAGGTTTGTTATTAATAGTATCCATAATCTTACCATGCAACGTAACCATGTTTTTCATTTCTTCAAGTTGTTCGATGGCGTAAATATCCCAGCTTCCTTTTCCATCTGGTTGATTGGTTGCATAAAATGCCAACTTTCCATCCTGAGTTGGGAAAAAGAAAACATCGTCTCCAGTAGTGTTGATAGGATAACCAACATTGATAGGTTTAGACCATTGACCTGATTTATCATCATATGTGACATAGAAAATATCGTAGCCTCCCATGGTTTCGTGCCCTTTAGAGCTAAAGTAAATAGTTTTCCCATCAGCCAGAATAAAAGGCGAATCTTCATCATATTCAGTGTTAAGGCTTGGACCGGCATTGACTGGTTTTGACCATTTGTTATGGCCTAATCTTTTTGAAATCCAAATGTCTTTACCTCCATATCCACCAGGACGATTAGAAACAAAATATAATGTTTGTCCATCGGGACTTAAACAAGCATGGTTTTCATAATACTTCGAATTGATTTCTTGGGCTAGTTTTTCAGGAGCAGACCATTTACCATCAGCCCACGTACTCATATAAATATTACCATCTCCTTTATCGCTCTTGTAAATGAAAAGATATTTTCCATCCCAGGATATACTGATAGAAGCTTCGTGGTTTGGAGTGTTAACACTTCCAGGTAAAGATCTGACATTGGATGCCTTAAAACTCTTAGGGTCAAAGTCAGCTATGTATATGTCCTCGAAGAACATACCTTTTTCATCTTTTCTTCCACCTGTTGTTTCAGGACGCCGGGAAGTAAAAATGATATATGAAAGATCGGGGGCCATCACTGGTGCATATTCAGGATAAGCTGTATTTAAATCTCTAATAAGAGTCCTTCGAATCTTTAAAGGATATTTCATGATTTTTTTTGCATTCAAAGCAGTTTGAATTAAATAATCTGTTTCTTTAATCCACTCTTTATCTTCAACCGTTAAATAGTATTTGAATCGATTGAGATATTCGATGGCCCTGTCAAAACTATCTTTTCGTAAATATGATTTGCCTAAAAAATAAAATGTAAATACTGAAGCTGTTTTTTCCTTAAAATCACCATAATAATCCGCTGATACATTTTGAGCTGCCCTATTAAGATACTCAATGGCTCGATTCTTATTTTCATCCACAAAATAATAACTTAGCCCCAACAAAAATTGAATATTTGAATTGTTAGGAACCATGCTGTCCAACTTTAAAAGTATGGGAATAGCCTCATTGTAATTTTCGTAGAAAATATATGTATCAGCTAATTCGTATAGTTTCTTAAAACGAGCATTAAATTGTGAAGTTGATGGGAGAGCGATAACGATGAAAGCAATACATAACAATTTATTCATTTTTTTTTGCAAAATTAAGAGTTTTGTAATTTAAAAAAGTTCTATAATTTTGCAAATCTCAGACGGGGCATAGCGTAGTCCGGCTAGCGCGCCTGCTTTGGGAGCAGGAGGTCGCAGGTTCAAATCCTGCTGCCCCGACGATCCGGTCTCGTAGCTCAGCTGGATAGAGCAGCAGCCTTCTAAGCTGCGGGTCGCAGGTTCGAATCCTGCCGGGATCACATGAATTCTTCTGATATTTTGAAATTGATTGGGCGAACTCCTTTAGTTGAATTAAAAAAAATTCAAGTATCGAACAGTGTTAGGGTTTTCTGTAAGCTCGAATACTTTAACCCCGGTAAAAGTGTTAAAGATCGTGCTGCTTTTTTCATGATTGAAGGCGCTTATTCTAAAGGATTGTTATCATCTTCAAGTTACATTGTTGAACCAACGAGTGGAAACACCGGCATTGGTCTTGCTTGGATTTGTGCAACCCGAAAAATACCTCTTGTTCTTGTCATGCCGGAACACATGAGTGAAGAAAGAAAAAAACTCCTCAAATACTTGGGAGCTCAGCTCATACTAACTCCCAAAGAAAAAGGCATGAAAGGGGCTGTTGAAAAAGTACAGGATATTGTTCAATCTGACCCAAAAGCTGTCTTTCTTAATCAATTCAACAATTCCGATAACGTGCGAGCACATTATACTACCACTGGAGTGGAAATCTGGGAGGATCTTGGTAATCAGATTGATGTATTGGTAGCAGGAGTAGGAACTGCAGGAACTATAGTTGGTGTATCCACATTTATTAAAGAACGAAAAAAAATTCATGTTTTTGCTGTTGAACCCTTAGAAAGTCCTGTTCTTTCGGGCGGAAAGCCAGGACCTCACAATATTCCTGGTATCGGAGCTGGTTTTATTCCCGGTAATTACATCCCTTCACTTGTTGATGAAATAATTACTGTTCCTTCAGAGGAAGCTTTGAAAACTGCAAAAACTTTGGCTTTGATCGAAGGAATACCATCAGGAATTTCCGGAGGAGCAAACGTTTGGGCAGCTTTACAAGTAGCTAATAGACCTGAATTCAAAAATAAAACCATCGTTACCTTTATTCCAGATTTTATCGAAAGATATTTATCTGTTATCTTATAAGTAAACCTTCATCATTATTTTAAATTACGAGAAATGATATGCAACTAACATATGAATAACGACTCTATTATGCACTAACAAAAAACCATACATTTTTTGTAGGAAAAAATCCCTATCCAATTACCTCCATTTTCTTGCATCAATACAGCATAAATTACACTAAAAATCAGTCATTGCGGACAGTTTCATATAACAAAACAAACCCAACTCAATCATAACTAACTTCACTGATTTCAGTCATTTAAAGCAAACAAAATATCTCAAACATCTTGTTATTGACATGCATTTAAAAAATTATTCTCATGCTCATTGTCACAATAGAAACTTAATAGAAATTTATGTATTTTAATATAACCCCAAAATATTTACCCCTAATTTTTTTAAGAAAATTTTTTTTCTTTTTCCTTCTTTGCAAATTATGTTACACCATTTTCAGAAAATTATTACCCATCCTACTCAAAAAAATTATTTATTTGTTTACCTTTTCCCCATAACTTATTTAATAAACAAAATTTGTTTAACTCACTTTAATTTCGAAACAAGTTTGAAACAAAAAAATTCACTCTTATCTTTCTCATGGAAACTTTTTTCATTCTGAATTGCTATGTAAGTATATTTTCACATGCACAAAAGCAATCCTCATGAGTCCTGACCCCCCAGATAAGTAGAATAAATCAATTTCTTTCCATTTTTATGTATTTTGGTAACAAAAACATCATTAAATCCTTTCATCATTTTTTGATATGCTCCAACTGTGACATCAAAAGTCCTTGATCTAGTACAACCTGCTACATATGCATTACCTGTCCCATCAATAGCTATACCCCAACTCCATTCATCACTATCTCCACCTAAATAAGTAGAATATATTAAGCCTGTTCCTAAAATGTTCAACTTCGTAACAAAAACATCTTTATCTCCTCCTCCATGTTTTCTTTCATATGCTTTTGAGGTTACATCAAAATCGTTCGATTCAGTAAAACCTGTTATGAAGACAAAACCAGCATTATTTACGGCTATATCAGAACTCCATTCATTGCCGTTTCCACCTAAATAGGTAGAATACACCAACTCAGTACCTACATTGTTAAGCTTCGTAATAAAAGCATCATATCCTCCCGCATTCTTTTCTTGATATGCTCCTTTTGTTACATCGAAATCCGTCGATTCAGTAAAACCCGTTACATATGCATAACCCTTATCGTCCACTGTGATACCCCAACCCCATTCATTTCCACTTCCTCCTAAATAAGTAGAATACACCAAACTTGTACCATCACTATTTAGCTTCGTCACAAACACATCATATTTCTCTCCTCCATGCTTCACCTGATACGCCCCCACAGTCACGTCAAAATCTACCGATTTCGTCCATCCCGTTATATATGCACAACCTGTACCATCCACAGCAATGTCATAACCATAATCAGCATCGCTTCCCCCCAGATAGGTTGAATACATCAAAGCTGTACCCGAACTGTTAAGTTTTGCAACGTAAGCATCTTTTTCCTTTCCTGCTATCGTTTGATAAGCCCCAGATGTCACATCGAAATCATCCGATTCAGTCAAACCCGTCACGTAGACACAACCCTTATTATCCACAGAAATATCGGATCCTGCATCATTCTCACTACCCCCAAGAAAGGTTGAATACATCAATCTTGTACCTGTATTGTTGAGCTTAGCAATAAAAGCATCTCCTTTCCCTCCATACCATGTCTGAAATGAACCAATTGTTACATTAAAATCGGCAGAATAAGTTTCACCAGTGATATAAACACAACCCATACTATCGACAGTTATTCCAAAAGAATAGTCATTACGCTTTCCACCCAAATAAGTTGAATACACCAATGCTGTGCCAGAATTATTTAATTTTGTAACAAACACATCATATTCACCATCATTCTTATTTTGAAATGATCCTATCGTTACATCATAATCCTCAGACCAGGTATAACCCGTTATGTACGCACAACCAGTACCATCCACTACTATATCTTCAGCTTGTTCATCAAAATATTGTCCAAAACTCCTAAAATGCATGAGTGGTTTAATTACCAATCTCCCATGGTAATCGCATTTCTCGATTCCAAAACCCCATGTACGTTCTCTTTCTTCGTACCAACTTTTTACTAACACACCATCATTATCATACGTTAGTAAATTCTCTATTTCCACCATTCCAAATTGTGTTTCAAAAGTCAAACTTCCATTCTCTTTTTTAATTCGATCCATACCACGTAAAGTAAATTTTATTTTATTTACATTTCCTTCCTCACGCACTATCCATTCATAGCGCAACTCACCACCGTCAAAATAATATCTTACATCAATCCCATCGTACACATCCTTCAAAATTACCTCTCGAAATAAACCTACCTCTCTCACATGTCCACCATCGTTTGTTAAGTAATTATAATAACCACCTGCCCTTCTCCTACCTTCTCGAACAGGGTTTAAATTATGTTCCTTAAACTCCATCAATACCCGATGTCCTGCCACAACATCTTCGTATAACTCCATCTCATCTATCCATTTTGTTCCTTTTCCCTCCCCTACTTCTCTGATCCTTTCTTCAGATCGATAAAACGTATAATTTATTCCATATTTTGTAATCCACACATTTATACCATGCATTTTACATAAATAAAATACTTCATCAGGCCACTGACCTTTGTTCTCTATGAAATAAGTCCGCTCCAATTTTGACACACTTTTTAGCACAAGCAGACTTTCACTAATAGGTTTTCCTGCGACTACACCAAAGCTAATAATTCCAAAAATCAAAAATACGTTATTCATTTTAAAATGATTTTAAAACAAAAATAAAAATTTATAACAAAAAATATTTTGGTACATATGTTTTAATCTAATTTATCTTTTTAAGCTATTCAAACTAAAATTTTCATATTCATTTTGTTGTTAAAATATCCTTAAAATGCTAACATTCTTATCCAAATTTTTAAAACCAACATTTTGGAAAGCCAATATTTATTCATCTTTTATTTTTCCCCCTCCAATTCCATGCAAAATTTCAGCTAGCAATAGCAAATCACGTATATAGAAGAAATAAAAAGGTCTCGCTGCAATTCAATTTTTCTCATTTCAAGTTTTGTGAAATAAGTGTCGTGTAATTTAATTGGTTCCCCATCTTGCTGGCTCAAATTTTATGAGTTTTTTTTAAAATATTTCAGTAAACTTTAAGTATGTTTTCGTAAAATTTTATTTTTGAAAAAAAATGAAAAACTTCCTTATTATTTTTTTCATCATCAATTTGGTCACATGGGGGCAAGGTGATTTTACGTGGGTTGAAACGGAATCTGAACAGAAAAAAGCCTTGATAAGTCAATTTTACCATAAATCAAGAAAAACGGCTGGAGCCAACATAGATGTGAAGCACATTCGATTTCATTGGAAAGTAGATCCCGCGATTCATTACATCAATGGATTTGTTAAATATACGTTTCGGTCACTGGAAGACTTGCAGAGTACAACCTTACTTTTGGACAATCCTCTTGTCATTGATAGCATCATCTATCATGGACAAACAATAACCTACTCTCGCCCGAACGATACCCTTGTTATAAATTTTCCTACCACTATTTTAACCGGGCAGATTGATAGTTTTACTATTGTATATCAAGGTGCCCCTAACACATCTGGGTTTGGTTCTTTTGAAACCTCAACCCATGGCAACAACATACCTGTAATGTGGACACTCTCTCAACCATATGGTGCCTATGAATGGTGGCCTACTAAAAATGACCTTAAAGACAAAATTGATTCCATTGATGTTATCATTACCATGCCCTCTGCATTCGTAGCTGCAAGTCACGGACTTCTTTTTAAAGATACAGTTGTTCAAGGACAAAGAGTTATGCACTGGAAGCACCGATATCCCATCGTCTCTTATTTAGTGGCATTTGCCGTATCCAACTACGAACGACAAAATAACCAGGTACAATTATCACAAGGATCTCTTCCTTTAGTGAATTATGTTTACCCTGAACATGCTCAAGATGCACTTAATGCCATTTTTGCACTCAAGCTGGTTATGCAGTTTTATGATTCGCTCGTAGGACCATATCCCTTCATGCAAGAAAAATACGGCCAAGCAGAATTCAACTGGGGCGGTGGTATGGAGCATCAAACTATAAGTTTCATAGGAAATATGACAAATTATGAACTATGTGCCCACGAGCTCATACACATGTGGTTTGGAGATGCCATCACTTGTGGAAGCTGGCAAGATATTTGGCTTAACGAAGGGTTCGCCACCTATTTTACAGCTTTAAATTACGAACGTTTCTTTCCGACTACCTATTGGATGCCATGGAAAATCCATGCCATTCAGTATATTACTTCAGAACCTTATGGTAGCGTTTATGTATACGATACCACTGACGTTTATCGCATTTTCGACGGAAGATTAAGTTATTACAAAGGCGCATATGTACTTCATATGCTACGGTGGATACTTAGCGATTCTACATTTTTCTCTGCCATAAGAGCCTACTACGCCAGTCCTCAGTTTAAATATGGTTTTGTTCGAACCGAAGATTTCAAGCATTTTCTAGAACAACATTCTGGTAAAAACTTGACAGAATTTTTCAACGATTGGGTTTACGGTGAAGGACATCCCATATACTCATGGGAACTATATTACCATAACGATGACAGCACAAAAATCATTCTTCATCAATCAACGTCACATCCATCAGTTGATTTTTTTGAAATGCCTGTACCTGTTTATTTTTTTAAAGGCAATCAGATATATTCCATCGTACTTAACCATACTCAGCCACATCAAACCTTCTACGTTCCTTTTCCTTTTCCAGATTCCATTCAATTAGATCCGCAGCTCTGGATTTTAAAACAATTGCCAGTTCAAGGAATTGTTGGCACTGATGCTTTGCCAGAACAACCCCTCTTTAAGTTATATCCTAATCCAGCCGATAAAGAATCATCCATCAACATAGAATTTCCATACGTCGGACAAATCAGTATTATTAGCACAGACGGAAAAGAAGTACTTACACTATGGCACCAACAAAAAAGTATCCTAGATCCAAATGTGTTAAAACCTGGTGTTTATTACATATCATTCAAAAATGAAAGAATTACAGCTTTTCATAAACTAATCATTTCTAACACAAAAAATTAATTTTCAAGTGTTGTATTTACAAATCTCATTTGCACAAAGACCATAATAATTTGTATTTTCATCAATCTAATTGTACCCAAATGTTAACCGAACAAAAACTCGATTAAATTATCTTACGACTTGATTATCAGAATTTTATTTTTTCATTTTTTCATATCATATGAAAAAATGTTAACCTATTGTTAACCTTAAATTGCCCGTAAACCAAAATTTTCCCAAGTTATGCAGTATTATATTTGTAAAAAAAAGAAATGAAATCATTGTTTAATATTTTATTGCTTTCAGTCATATCAGGTAATGTTCTGGCAGGAAACATTCAAGTTAGTAATGCCAGATTCACAGGTAAAGATACAGCAACCAATACTGTTTACGTTACTTTTGATTTAACTTGGGATATGTCTTGGAGAAGGCCAGCCCCAAGAAATTGGGATGCAGCATGGGTTTTTGTCAAATTTAGACGAAATCCTGTCCTCAATGTATGGGAACATATGGTTTTTCCTTTTGTCGATGGAACAGGCACGGGGGATGGTCATATTCCTGCTCCAGGATCGGTCATCAGAAGTAGCAATGATAATGGAGCAGGTGGTTCGTTCGGAGTTTTTATTTATGGAAGCAGTAATTTCGAACCTCAAACAGTTAACTATACTAATGTTAGACTCAGATGGAATTACGCAAGTCAAGGAGTTTCCGACTGGGATAGCGTAGAAATATGTGTTTTCGCTATCGAAATGGTATATATTCC